>NZ_JBNKWF010000036.1:0-16811 GCF_050299635.1 Altererythrobacter sp. | reverse complement strand
GCGGGTGATGTGTTCACCTACACAGCCACCGATGCCAATGGCAACACGGTGCAGGGCACGATCACGATCGATATCGTGGACGATGTACCGACGGCTTCGTCGGATACGGATAGCGTTGTGGAAGGCGCGCTTCTGGACAGCGGTGCGGACAGCGTTCTGGACAATGACGAGTTCGGTGCCGATGGCCAGGGCTCGATCACGGGTGTCCGCGCTGCTGGTGGCGATACCACGAGCGATGTGTCTGGCGGTGTCGGCAATCCGATTGTGGGCCTCTATGGCACGCTGACGCTGGAAGCTGACGGTACCTATAGCTACCAGGCGAACAGCGATGTGATCGACACGGACCAGTCGGACGTGTTCGTTTACACGATCGTGGATGCGGACGGCGATTTGTCGACCACTACGCTGACGATCGACCTGACGGCGGTGACGCTGACGCCCGACAACGACACGCAGACGGTGTATGAAGCGGCGCTGGATACAACGCTCACGGGCGATGACATCGCTGCCGGTTCTGATGTCGGTTCGGATCCGACCTCGCCCAACGAGACGGTGACGGGCACGCTCAATGTGACCGATGCGGTGAGCTACACGCTAGTGGGTAGCCCGGCGGGTTCGCATGGCGTGATCGAGCTGAACAGCGATGGGACCTATACCTACACGCTGGTCGAACCGGTGGATAACCAGCCGCATGCCGATGACGGCAATGACACCGAAGCTGCGGGTGATGTGTTCACCTACACAGCCACCGATGCCAATGGCAACACGGTGCAGGGCACGATCACGATCGATATCGTTGATGATGTTCCCTTTGCGGCTACGCCCGACAGCCTGACAGGAACAAATGCTGCAGGCTCCTACGTCGCGTCGCTCGATACGGTCAACGGCACCGTAGATGACAATTTCGGCGCCGACGGTGGTCAGGTGATCTTCACCCAGGCATCGATCGATTCACTGCTGAGCCAGGATCTCACTTCAGGCCTGGCTGCGCTGGAATACGATTATGGCTCGGGCGGAACCGATCAGACGGTGCTGGTCGCCTATAAGGAAGGCACCTCTACCGAAGTCTTCCGCATAACGCTCGATCCGGATGGCGCGAACGACAACAACTATGTCCTCGAAATGTCGCTGCCGCTCGATGCTGTTACCAATATCGACTTCAACGATGGCGGTTACGACTTCGTGGGCGGCAACGGTTCATGGGCGGGTTTTGTCCCGTTGGGCCAGGACACAGACGGCGGTACTCCTGTCGATGATGACAGTCCGGACTTGCTGCTCACGCCTGTGGGTGGCGACACTGTTAACACCAACGCAAATGAAGGCGGTGTCGGCAGTGGTAACTCGGTTGGTTCCGGAGAGGCCATGCGCGTCGATTATGTCTCCGATCTGGAAGGCATTCCGGTCCCGGGAGGTGACTACTATGGTGGCGATGATACGCAGAGCTTTGACGAGCATTACACTATCAATGGCGGCTCCGCCTTCTTCACTAAGATCACCAGTTCTACGACGGTCACCATCGCTGCATTTGATGATGATGACTCAGGCACGCTGAAGAATGTTGGAGACGGCACTCCGGATGACATTACCAGCATTGCCATTTCCTATAATGGTGCCGACCTGCTTGTTGATACAGATGGTGCCTATCTCGTAGGTGGTGCCACCTTTACCGTCACCTTCCTTGGTGACGGTACCGTAACCGTCGAAGGCGTTCCGCAAGACACCCGCCTCGCGGCGTTCACCGATGATGGCTACAACAGCATCGAATGGGGGCACGGCGGCGGAAACACTTTCAAGATTGGCGACTTTGGCGGTCTTGTAGCGTCCGACGATCCTGTTCCCTTCACCGTTCCGATCTCGATCGTCGACGGCGATGGCGACACGGTGGATTCGGGTGTGCTCGACATTACGCTCAATGCAGCAATGTCCCCCGTCGTTCTCGATCTCGATGGTGGCGGCAATGCCTTCTCCAGCCTCGATGCCGGCATCGCCTATGACTACAATGGCGATGGGGTGAAGACCCAGACTGCCTGGATCGCCGCGGGCAGCGCGATCCTGGCCTATGACGCCAACAATGACGGCATGGTCACCGATGCTTCGGAGTTTGTCTTCGGCGGCAACGGATTGACCGACCTTGAGGCAATCGCTGCCAAATATGACGACAATGGCGACGGCAAGCTCGACGCAAACGACTCGGCATATGGTGAATTTGGAGTTTGGATCGACGCCGATCTCGATGCGGTTTCCGATCCGGGCGAGTTTGTCTCGCTCCAGGATGCGGGCATCAAGTCGATCGACCTTGTATCCGACGGTGAAACCTCCAGCGCAGCCGATGGCGATGTCGCGATCGCAGGGACTTCCAGCTTCACGATGGATGATGGCAGCACCGGCGAAGTGTCCGATGCGGCCTTCGCCACCGCCGGCGATGTCGACGGGACGATGGAGGCATTGTTCGCCATGGCGGCCCAGGGACAGATGGCTCCCGAAGGGGCTCCGGAACTGGCTGACACAGTCGGTATCAAATCGGCTGCGGAACTACCTGATGTTGCAGCAGTTCTAGAAGATGTTATGGCAGGCAAGGATGTCGATGCCTTGATCGACCACTTTGCCGGTGATGCGGGCCATGTGCCTGCGCCGATCAACGGTGGCGGGGTCGATCTGGCCAGCTATCTCGGCTCGGAGGTAGTGACACATATCAATGACGGAGGCGCTTTTGCCTTCAACAATGGCGTAATAGCTGACATGCACGAAGATGCAGCAGCACATGCCGCGGTCGCAGCTTGATTAGAGACCTTTGACCAGGGGGTATAAAATGCGGTTCACAAGAATAGGTGCGGCGAGTGTGTCGCTGGTGATTGCGCTCAGCGCACACCAGGGGGCATTGGCGCAGGAGAGCGATGCTGATGCCTTGATGGCAATGGACAAGGGGGCGCTTCGGAACGAGATTCAGACGCGTTTCGATGCGGCGCTGGCGGCAACCCATGACCCCGCGGTCGTGAATGCCGACGATTCGCGCGACATCTGGGCCAACGAGGCCAAGGCGCAGTGCGGCATCGCGCTGGGCTATCTCAAATCGCACACCAAGGACCCGACCTCGATCGGGAAATGCGTCCGCGCATCCCAGCTCATGCAGGATGGAACGCGTCGCATTCCGCTGCAGCCCTGGGCAGCACAGGAAGCTCCGCCGGAGATTTGCGACAACCCCGCAATCATCTTCTTCGGTTTCGATATCCGCACACCGCCGCCCGAAGCGCAGCAGGTGGTCGATTTCATCAAGACCAACTACCAGCGCTGCAACTGGCGCAATCTGGACGTAACCGGCCATGCCGACCGTTCGGGTTCCGATGCCTATAATGTTGCGCTTTCGCGCGACCGGGCCGAGAATGTCGCCAACATGCTGAACGGGGCCGACCTGCAAGGCGTAACGGTTTCGTTCGACTACAAGGGCGAGAGCAACCCTCGCGTTCCGACCGAAGATGGTGTGCGCGAGCCGCAGAACCGTCGTGTCGAAATATCGGTCCGCTAAGGGGAGGGTGCCATGATGAAGAGAACTTTCACAAGCTTCGCCGCCGCCGCCCTGTTAGCAGCGGCTTCACCGTCTGCCTTGGCGCAGAACACGGGCAATGTGGTCTCGATGCAGGATGCGATCGAGACTGCGATGATGGCCAATCCGGAAATCCTGCAGGCGCAGTACAACACGGAAGCGATCCAGTTCGAACGCGAACAGGCGCAGGCGCTATACTGGCCGCGGCTGGACCTGGAGGCTTCGGCAGGTATTCGCCGGCTGGAAAATACCACGCGCCGCAATCTGGGAATTGCCAATAACGAGCTCTACCCGGTTGAAGGTCAGGCAACGATCGACTGGACGCTGCTCGATTTCGGCAAGCGCCGGGGCGAGGTGCTGCGCCAGGCAGCCCGCGTCGACGGTGCCTCGCTGCGCGTCGTGGAACGGTCCGAGTTCATCGGCCTGCAGGTTGCACGCCAATATCTGGATGTGCTGCTGCAGCAACGCGTCGTCGCTGCGGCGCAGGACAATCTTTCATTCCACGATACGCTGGTGAAGGATCTGGCGCGTGGCGTCGAAGAGGAATCGATCTCGGTCGCTGACCTGCAACAGGCGGAAGAGCGGCTTCTGTCCGCTCGCGTGCGCGAGCATGAGGCTATCGAATCGCTTGAACAGGCCCAGCATTCGCTGCGTCGCCTGACGGGGTTGACGATCAACCAGGTGCAATTGCCGCCAGATCTTTCGTCCGCCTTGCCGGCAACGGAAGACGAGACAATCGGCCTTGCCCGGACTCGCAATCCGCTGGTGCGTGAGGCGCAGGCGGATGTCGATGCGGTGCATGGTCAGGTAATGTCCGCCAAAGCCGACTTTTACCCGACAGTCGGGGTCGATGTGCGCGGCCGTGTGGGCCACGATATCGATGGGTTCGCCGGCGACACCAATGACGTTCAGGCACGAGTCTATGTGCGCTGGAATGTCTTCAATGGCGGCCTGACCGCGGCCAATTACGAAGAGATGGTGCACCGGGCATCGCAGGCGCGCTATCGCCTGCATGAGATGACCCGCCGGGCCGAAGAAGATGCGATGAATGCCTGGAGCTCGCTCAAGGCGCAGCGCAACATCGGAACTGCGCTGGAGCGGCAATCGCAGGTCAGCGACGACCTGCTGCTCAGCTATCGTAGCCAGTTCAATGTCGGCCGCCGTTCACTGCTTGACGTGCTCGACGCGCAGAACACGCGTTTCAACACGCAGGTACGGCTCGAAACCGCGCGTTTCTCGCAGGTCTTCGCGCAGTACCAGATCCTTGCCGCCACCAACAATTTCCTCGAAGCGATGCAGATCGCGCCGGGGGCCGGTGCTGGCAAGAACGAGCGTGAAGAGGTCAATTATGGACCTCCGAAAGAGGCTGAGACCCAATATCGGCGCTACGCCGACTAAGGGCCAGGCCCAGCGATGAGGAAGATTCGTGCTGCAGGACAGGAAAACAGGAACGCTGCAGGCGAATGATCCGCTGATTCAGGCAATCGGGGAATTGGCGGGGCGCTATGGTCTCGCCTTTTCGCCCGTGTCACTCGACTCGCTGGCTCGCGACGGGTTGGGGCGCTTGCCCTTTCACCAGGCCGGGGCCGCGATCGAGCTGGCTGGCCTGGATTACGAGGAGCATAGCTACCGCAAGCTTCCAACGCGCGATTCCGATTACCCGGCGCTGGTCTCCCGCGAGGGTGGCGGAGTATCGGTGATTCACGAGGCGAAGGACGGCGATCTGCTGGTCTGGACCCCCGATGAAGGCGGCGCACGCTGGATGACGCGTGACGAGGCGCAGGCCGATTATGGTGGACGCTTCCTGTCGGTATTCGGCGATCCTGACAGCCTGCGCCAACAGGAAGCGCCGTGGCACCAGAAGGGGCGGCAGCACTGGTTCTGGGGCGAGCTGCGCAAGGAACGCAAGGCATTCCGTTCGGTCCTGCTCGCATCGATGATCATCAACATGCTGGCGCTTTCGCTCCCGCTGTTTTCGATGAACGTCTATGACCGTGTGATCCCCAATCGCGCGACATCGACGCTTTGGGTGCTGGGCATCGGCGTGTTGCTGGCGTTCCTGATGGAATTCTTGCTCAAGCGCGCGCGGACCAATGTGATTGACGATATCGGGCGGCGGCTCGATGTCAGGCTCTCCCAGAAGATTTTTGGCCGTGTGCTCGGCCTGCCCCTGGCCGCTCGTCAGGGGAACACAGGCGCGCTGGCGGCGCGCGTATCCGAATATTCGGTGGTGCGCGATTTCTTTGCGTCGACCACCGTGGTGCTGATCGTCGATCTGGCATTCCTGGTGCTGTTCGTGGCGGTCATCGCCTATATTGCCGGATGGTTGGCGCTGGTGCCGATGGTTGCCATGATACTGATGGCGGCGGCAGGCTTCTACCTCCAGCGCAAGGTTGCCGATGCGGCCCATGATGCGCAGTCCGATCACGGGTTGCAGCAGACGCTGCTGGTCGAATCGGTCGCGGGCATGGAAACGCTCAAGAGCATGTCTGGCGAGCGTGCGATGATGGGCCGGTGGTACAATCTGGCCGATATCGGCAGCCATTCGCAGCAGCGGCTCAAGAAGATCCAGTCGGTCGCGGTGGGGCTGGCGCAGAGTTTCCAGCAGGTTTCGTCGATCTCGCTGATTATTGGCGGCTATTACCTGTTCGCTGCGGGCAAGATCACCATGGGCGCGATCATCGCCATCGTAATGCTTTCTTCGCGTTCGATGGCGCCTGCCGGGCAGATCGCCTTCCTGCTCACGCGGTTTCGCCAGGCGCGCGAGACCCTGCATTCGATCGAGCGACTGTTCGAAGCGCCGGACGAACGCAAGCAGGGCTCCTCGCTGCAGCCCGCGTCCGTCCGCAACGCCACGCTCAAGCTGGAAGATTGCACCTTTGCCTATCCCGAAGCGCCGGTGGCGGCGCTGGACCGGATCAACCTGACCATCAAGCCGGGTGAAAGGATTGCCCTCATCGGGCGTGTCGCATCGGGAAAGTCCACGCTCGGAAGGTTAATTTGCGGACTTTATGCGCCTTCGGACGGCGCTTTCCTGGTTAATGGCATCGACTCGCGGCAATTCCGGCCGCAGGATTTGCGTACTGCCTTTCGCTTTATCGGACAGGACGCGACTTTGTTTACCGGCTCCATCAAGGACAATCTCTCGCTCGGCGCTCCCGAGGTCGATGACGAGCGCTTGCTCGAAGCATTGCGGATGAGCGGTGCGGAAGAATTCCTTGCCCGCGACGATAGCGGTTTCGACCGGGCCGTGGGCGAGCAGGGGCGGCGGCTGTCTGGCGGGCAGCGCAGCTTCCTGGCGCTGGCGCGTGCTTTCGTTTCTCCCGCCGAATTGCTGTTCATGGACGAGCCGACGGGCGCGATGGATGCACAGACCGAGCGCCAGTTCGTCGAGCGGGTGAAGACCACGCTATCGAAGGAGCAGACGCTGGTGATCTCGACCCACCGGCCCGCGCTGTTCGACCTGTGCGATCGGATCGTGGTGCTCGACAAGGGCCGCGTAGTGGCCGACGGCAGCAAGCAAGACATCCTCTCTCGCGCCGGAAACCAGGCAGGCATGTCGCAATGAGCGGCACCGCCCTTCAGGCGCCTGCATGGCGCAGCCTGCTCGAAAAGAGCGGCGCAACACCCTGGCGTATGGCGCTGGGCGGGGCTCTGTTCGTTGCGGCGGTCTTCGCGCTGTCCTTCGTCATCGGAAACCCCGATCCGGGCCATGCCGAAGCGGGCCTTGCTATGAAATCGCGCGAGGTTGCGCAATTGAAGGCTCTCGATGAAGGGACGCAGGCGGAAATCCTGATCGAAGGCCAGAGCGCCCAGGCCCGCAACGCGATGATCCCGGCCTCGCGCCTGCCAGTCGAGAAGATGGGCCAGTTCGCAGTCATCGGCCAGAACAGCCAGCAATATGGCACTGCGCTGAAGTGTCTGGCGCAGGCGATCTATTACGAAGCGGCGAATGAACCGCTCAAGGGCAAGCGCGCTGTGGCGCAGGTGGTGCTTAACCGCTTGCGTCATCCGGCCTATCCCAACACCGTATGCGGCGTCGTCTATGAAGGCGTAAACAGGCCGGTTTGCCAGTTCAGCTTTACCTGCGACGGATCATTGCTCCGCGCACCGATGGCCAGGCAATGGCAGCAATCGCGCGAGGTTGCTCGCGAGGCACTGGCCGGCTCGGTCGAGCCTTCGGTCGGTTCCGCGACGCATTATCACGCCGATTACGTGGTGCCGCGCTGGGCCTTCACCCTCTCGAAGATCGAGAAGATCGGCGCGCATATCTTCTATCGTTTCCCCGGCGGGGCGGGCAGCAGGCGCGCCTTCACCGGGCGCTGGGCCGGGCATGAGAGCATTCCTGCGATCAACCGCGATCGTTTGCGGATGCTGCTGGCAGCTCAGATGGAACCTGAAGCGCCCGTATTCGTGCCGGGAACCACCGTGACTCCGCATGTCACCGACCGTCATGCGCCGAGCGATGTCGGCGGGCGGCTCGATACGACCAAGGGCTGGCGGCTTTCGATTCCCGATCCGGTCAGATCCGGAGAGACATATGGCACGACGCTGGCGGGACAGGGCGAGGCCGTGACAAAGCCCGGCGCCGAAGCCGGCAAGGCTCCTGCGAGAGTGGATCTTTCCGCAACCATTGCCCACCCGGCGGAAGGGCAAGGGGACGCCCAGTGAGGTACTGGCAGTGAATAGCTGGCTCGAGCGCATTTCCGATTGGGATGCCAACCGCAAGCTGATCGCAACCTGCGCCGTGGCGCTGTTCGTGCTGCTTGGCTGGGCCAGTGTGGCGCAGACCGAGGAAGTGACGCGCGGCATGGGCAAGGTGATCCCTTCGTCCAAGGCGCAGCTGGTGCAGCCGGCCGAACCCGCAACCGTGGCGGAGATACTGGTGCGCGGCGGGCAAAGCGTGAAAAAGGGCCAGTTGCTGGTGCGGCTGGACGATGCGCAGGCCTCGTCCGAGTTGGGCCAGCTCAAGACCGAGAACGAGCGGCTCGAAGCGCGTGCCAACCGGCTTGCGGGCGAAGCTGCAGGCAGTGCGGTGGATTGCGAAATTGGTTCGGACTGTTCCGAAGAACAACGGTTGCAACAGGTGAGGCTGGCCGCAGCCAGGAGCCGCCAGAACTCGCTCGCTGCTGCGGTCGAGCAGCGCCGCCGCGACCTGAGCGAAGCGCAATCGAGCGTCAGCACGCTGCAGAACAGCCTTCGCCTGTCGCAGGATCAGGTCAATATGCTGACCCCGCTGGCCGAAAGGGGCATCGTGCCCAAGACCGAACTGATCACCGCCCAGCGTGACATGGTGGATACGCAGGGCCGCCTTTCCGCGGCACGCCAGGCTGTGGCGCGTTCGCAGGCCGCGGTCCAGCAGGCGCAGGCCGATCTCAGCGCCGCGCAGCTCGAGTTCCGCCAGCAGGCGCTCAATGAGCGGTCGGAAATCAACACCCGCATCGCCGTCAACGAACAGACCATTCGCGGGGCCGAAGCGCGCAAGGAGCGCAACGAGCTGCGCTCGCCGGCGGACGGCATCGTCAACGATGTGCAGATCACCACAGTGGGCGGCTTCGTCAATGCGGGTGAGAAGATCATGCAGATCGTACCGGTGGGCGACAAGCTGCTGGTCGAAGCGCGTATCAAGCCGCGGGATATCGCCTTCATCAAGGTGGGCGATCGCGCGGTGGTGAAGGTGACCGCCTATGACTTCGCCACCTATGGCGGCTTGACCGGGGTGGTGCAGCAAGTGAGCGCGGACAGCGTCTATGACGAGGCCGAGCGCGAAGCCTATTACACCGTGCTGGTGGAAACCGACAAAGCCTTCCTGACCAAGGGGAACCAGCGGTTGCCGATCGTGCCGGGCATGATCTGCGATGTTGAGATCATCACCGGATCCAAGACGATCCTGAGCTATCTGATGAAGCCGGTCACGCGCGGACTGAACGAATCGCTCACCGAAAGGTAGGCGATCACCTACCTCATCGGTTCAGATATTTGCGTTCAATTCGCCAGCGCGAGCTGGACGGTATAGCGCGGCGTTTGCGGGTCATACCGCTTGCCATGCAGATAGCTCGCATCATCGGTAAAGCTCATCACAGGCTTGTAACCGTAATGGCCGGTAGCGGGCACTACCTTGTCGCTCTGCAGGTCCAGCATCAGCCAGCGGTCCTCATGCTTCACGAGCAGGACGGCGTGATCGACCCGGCGCATGGTGTCGCGCGCCAGCGTTAGCATCATGTCATCGCTTTGCACGCCGGCGGCAGCCAGCATCTGCATCTTCAGGATCGCATAGTCTTCGCAATCGCCAGCGCGGCTGCGCAAGGTCTGGCGCGCATCGGCCCAATAGTCCCTGCCGCCATCGCTGCGATATTTCACCGCGTGGTTGACCCAACGATTGACCTGGCTGAGCAATTCCATCCGTTCTTGCGGCACCGCGCCGATCGCCTTCGTCAGATCGCGGGTGGAGAGCCCCTTCGTGGCAACGCGCTTCCACTCGGAGTCGAACCGCGTGCGCCCGATCCGGACCCGCTCGGTGCCGAGGAATTCACCACCGTCCGGGCGGGGCACAAAACTCTCGGCCGCAGGAGATCTGAAACCTGCAACTGAAGGGCAGGAAAGCCCGAGCGCAGCTATCGGCAGTGCGCTCGTCGCAGCGGGAAGGGCAGGTGCGAAGGAAGTTGCTTCTGCGGGAGCGGCTACACTGGCTGCGCCGTTCTGCTGCATACGCATACGCTCTAGCGCGCTCATCTGACCGCCAAGGATCGCCGCACTCTTGCTGACGGTCGGCATGGTGATGTTGGCAGTCGGTGCAGTGCTGAGCGCCGGACTGGCGCAGCCAAGCTGCATTGTTCCAACCGCTGCCAGCGGCAATGCGCCGGGCATGGCGAATGCGAGCGGAGCAGCCTCCGCCTGCACGGGCATCGCAGCCAGGCTGGCAGCGCAGCCTGCGGCGAGAATCGAAGCGCGTGAGAACTTCTTGAACATGCCCCGGATATGCGGGGGCAACCGCTACCCTCCGGTTTGGAGACAAGGTTACTTTCTCGCTAGGGAAACTTTCCGCGCAACGCGTTCTGGCGGCCGGGTGCAGCCGTAAGCCTCGCGGTTCGCGCCATTGCGAAGGTTAACGGGTCTTCAGGAAGCCAACCAGCGACATGGTTTCCATTCCGGGCCGATTTTCCCATTCAACCGCTCGCGAATCGGGCGATCGACCGTAAAATTGAGTAAGAGCGAACCAGATCGCTTCGCCGGAGCGCCGGCGCGCGGAAGCTTCTTTTTTAGGCGATCGGATGGCCCGGTCGTGTGCCAATCCGGAACCTGCAGGCGAGCGCATGTCCGCAAAAATGGCCAATTTCGGTCCATTTCGCTGGCTAAGAATTGTTTGCGAAACATGGTTAACTTCGACTACCCGGGAATCGCCTTAAACACCCGAAAATACTAGCGTTTTAGTCCTTTACGCACTGGTAATAATTACATCCTACTTCGCGCTCCATGTTTGGAGTTGGAACCATGATGCAGTTTTTGGGCAGGCTTGCTCGTGACGTGGAAGGCAACGCGATGATGTTGCTGGGTGCCGCGCTTATACCGATCCTGGCCATGATCGGCGGCGGGCTGGACGTCAGCGTAACCTATATGACGCGCAACAAGCTGCAGAACGCCTGCGATGCCGGCGCGCTCGCCGGTCGCCTGGCAATGATCGGTGAGGACTGGAACAGCGATGTCGAGGCCGAAGCGAACAAGTTCTTCGACTTCAACTTCCCGAACGGCACGAATGGGGTGCAAAACGCCAAATTCGTGATCGAGCAGGATAGTGATGATGCTGCTCAGCTGGTTGGGTCCGCAACGGCTTCGGTGCCGACGACGCTGATGTTCATCTTCGGATTCGATTTCATCGACATCGAGGTCTATTGCGATGCGAAGCGCGACATGGGCCACAATGACATCATGCTGGTGCTCGATATGACCAGCTCGATGCTCAATCCGCCTGCGATCGGCGGCGCACCCAAGATCGATCGGCTGCGCAATGGCGTGATGGGCCTTTACAAGGCGCTGGATGATGGCGGCGCTTCGCGTACGCGCTATGGCTTCGCGCCCTTCTCGCAGACGGTCAATGTCGCGCGCCAGCTCAGCAATAACGACATCGTGCGCGAGCAATATCTGCTCGATGTGCCCGACACCTGCGACCCCAACTACCTCTATTGGTACTGCCCGGATGTCACCATGAAAGAGGTTGGTCCGCGCGATTCCTATTGGAACAACGGCCAGAACGGCAGTGCCACTGCCAACGCGATCATCCAGGGCTTCCGGACCAGCGGCGATGGCTGCATCGAGGAACGGCCGGCCTATGGCAACAGCTACAACGATGGCGAGTTCTACATCGGCACCAAGGTGACTGAGGACGATATCAACGCCGCGCCGCGCAACGCCGTCGATCGCAATCTGCAGTTCGGCCGATACGAGCCGCAGCGCCAGGAAGGCTACATCTTCGATGCCTGCGTCTCGGAAGCCAAGCAATTCGCGGTGTATCCGGGCGAGAGCGATTTCTCGACCGCCGTTGGCGAAGTGACGGAGCGTGTCACCGGCGGAACCTATTCGGACATCGGGATGCTGTGGGGCACGCGCCTTTCCTCGCGCGACGGGCTGTTCAAGACGAACAATCCGAAGACCTACAGCAACTGGCCGGTCAATGTGCACATCATCTTCTTTACCGATGGGCTGACCTTCGCCACCGGCTATCACTACTCCGCCTATGGCGTCGAACGCTTCAACAACCGGGTTGCCGGCGATGGTACGGTGGGTGATTCCACACCTGATTATGAAGACATCACCGCGCTGCATCTGGAGCGTTTCTCGAACATCTGCACGCTGGCGAAGTCGATGGGCTTCACTGTCTGGGTGGTCGCGCTCGACACGGCCTATATCCCCGAGCACGAGGCATGTGCCTCCAGTTCGGCCCATTTCTTCGAGAGCGATGGCAGCGATCTTGAAGAAAAATTTACGGAAATCGGGCAGGGCATCGGCAATCTGAGGTTGACCCGATGAACCGAATTCCTTCCACCTTGCGCAGGCTTGCGCGTGACGAAAGCGGTGTGACCGTCGTCGAGTTCGCGCTGCTGCTGATCCCGATGCTGGTCATCGTCTTCGGCGGGCTCGACCTGGGCTACCAGAACTATGTCCGCAGCGTGATGCAGGGTGCGCTCAACGATGCCGCACGTCGGGCTGCAGTGCAGGACCCGCAGTTCTCCTCTCCCGGCGCGACGGTCGAAGCGCAGGTCGAAGCGTTGATCAAGGAAAAGGCGGGGACCATCGCCCGCAACGCCACGATCACCGTGACGCAGGAAAGCTTCTTCGAGTTTTCCGACATCGGCAATCCCGAAGCGCTGATGACCGACGTCAACGGCAATGGCCAGTTCGACGAAGCCGATGGGGATTGCTGGGAAGACACCAACCGCAATGGCGAGTTCGATACCGACTCGGGTTCGGCCGGTATCGGCGGATCGAACGACGTGGTGCTCTACAAGGCTAACGTCCAGATGCCGCGCCTGTTTCCGGTCGACAAGATCAGCAATCTCTCCCCTACCGTCGACATGACGCTGGAGACGGCGATCCGGAACCAGCCCTATGGCTCGCAGCCGACGCCGCCAGTGCTGTGCGGGGCGCCGGCATGATGGGCGGGGGAAGCACGATGCTGCGCCGCATGGACCGCGCGCTGCGCATAGTCCGCAGGCTCCGCAGGCTGGGCCGCGACCGCAGCGGGGTTGCCTTCATCGAGTTCGCCTTCACCGCGCCGGTCATCCTCCTGCTCATCATGGGCGGGCTGGAGGTCGCCAACCTCGCGCTGGCGCATATGCGCGTCAGCCACATGGCGATGATCGTGGCGGACAATGCCGGGCGCACCATGTCGGGCATCGACGAGGCGCATGTGCAGGAAGTTTTCGCGGGCGCCGACGTGATCGGTGAATCGCTCGACTTCGAGACGCATGGCCGGCTGGTCCTCTCCTCGATCGAGGATAACGGGCACAAGGGCGGCAAGAACGGGCAGCAGATCACCTGGCAGCGCTGCTGGGGCGACCTGGAGGTCGATCCGGCCTATGGCGTCGAGGGAGACGGCGAGGACGATGCCACGCTGAAAGACGGGCTGGGCGCGAAGGGCCACCAGATCGCCGCGATGAAGGGCACTGCGGTGATGTTCGTCGAAGCGACTTATGATTATCAGCCGCTGGTCGGCACCGGCTGGTTCAAGCCGCCGCAAATCTACTATGAGAGCGCCTTCAACGTGCGCGGCCGCATGAACAACAACATCACCAACACGCAGAATCTCTCGCAGGCTACCTGCTAGGGCCAGGACCCATTGACCACATGAACCGTGATGGCTCGATTGCGGGATGAAATGCAAGGAAGAGTCTGAAATCGGGAGCCATTCTCCCTATGAAGACTCTGACGAAGCAGTTCGCCCGCAAAGGGCCACCGGAACGGCTTGGCCATGTTCTTGATGAGTCCGGACCCTGGTTTCCGCAAGCGCATCCATGCTCGCTTCCCACTCGGCCAGGACCTCTCGACGGATGCGTTCATAGAGCCAGTGACCGGGCACGACATGGCTCTCTGGCACCATCCGCAGGCTGCGCCAGCGAAGTACGAATGCGAGCATCGAGTTGGCATGCAGGTTTGACAGCCCTTCGGCAATGGCGCGCTCCATCGCGCAATCCTCCAGCCGCAGGACGCCCCAGTCGAGCGCCTTGTCCCACGCCGCCGCAAACTCCTCGGCACCGGGGCGGGCGCGCAGCTTGTAGAGCGCCTCCAGCGATTTGCCGATGTGCCGCGCGGCCTGCGTCACGATGCCGGTGGTGGCGAGACGCGCAATGAACTCGCGCTGGAGATCGGGGGTGATCGAGTTGCGGCGCGGAGCCACGTGAGGGACGGGGGTGAAATTGAGCAGGGGGTCGTCAGGGTCAGGCGGCTCGCCCTCGAAGGCGACGGCGCTTGTGGCCTGGCGGGGGATTTTGCGTTTGTTGGTGGGAGAACTCACAGAGCAAGGTTCCTATCTGGCAATTTCTCGAGCCCGTAGGGCTCGCAAGGCCGACTGGCCGCCCGGAGCGCTTGCGCGGAGGAAAGCCAAGTGAGCGGATGCGAACGCCGGCGCCTGAGGCAAAACAAACAAATCGGATGTGAGCGCTGGCGCTTGAAGCCAAACAAACAGAATCAAGCCAAGTAGGAAAATGAATCTTTCGTAAGGAGGGTAGTGACTCGAAAGGCACACTCGACCCGCGAAGTTGTGAATTCGGCAAAAAACACGATTCTCAAGGAGTCATGTTCACGATAAGTGCGCCTCCGGGATCGTTGATAGAAAATCATTGAAACAATTTAGTAAAAAAGGAAACCAACCATGAAAAAGATGGTTTTTGGTGCTGCACTCCTATTGTCGTTTCCTGCCGCCGCTCAGGCGCAGGATGATGCAGATGGCGCATGGTCGGGCATCTATTTCGGTGCCGAAGCGGGTGTGGACAATTATGAGCTGAGCGCGAAGGGCGACCTCGGCCTCGTCGATCCGGCGCTCGCCGGACTCGAAGCCTCATTTGACGGGCTTAGCGGCGACGGTGTCGCTGGTGGCATCTACGCCGGTTACAACATGGGCTTCGGTGGCGGCTTCGTAGCCGTGGAAGGCTTCGCAGGCCTGAGCGATGCGAGCATGGGTGTCAGTGCGTCCGACGGGGTCGATACTTTAAGCGTTACGGCCAAGGCTAAGGAATCCTATGGCGTGGCCGGGCGTATCGGTGCGAAGCTCTCGCGCAGCACCGTGATCTACGCACGTGGCGGCTGGGTGAACACCCGGTTCAAGGTGTCTGCCAGCGATGGCGTCGATACATTCTCGGAGAGCGAAACCGAAGACGGCTTCCAGTATGGCGGCGGTCTGGAATCGATGATCGGGCCGAAGATGTCGATCCGCGCGGAATATGTGATTTCCGATTACGGTTCCGCCGGGCTGGGGCAGGGCATCAGCCTGGACAATGGCAGCTTCCGGGCGGGGCTTTCATTCCGCTACTGATTGAGGCTGGAACAAGTCAAAAATCAGGAGGCCGGGGCGAAAGCTCCGGCCTTTTTGTAGGCCGACAGCCCAACCTAGATTGCACAAATCGGGAGAGTAAGAAAATGACTTGCCCAAAGTGGTTCGTATTCTAAGATCTTCCGGTATTCAATGCTCTAGGAGCCAACAATGGCTAAATTGAAGGCGTCACTTTCAAAGGAATATTTGTCCAAACCGTACGAATCTCATGAAGAGCCACTTTCGAGACTAGAACTCGCAAATCAACTTACGTCACTTTATGCCAATCTAGAGCATGGGACAGTTGCGGTTTTGAATGGAAGGTGGGGTTCCGGTAAAAGCACATTTTCGAAAAAGCTAGTACATCACCTTGACGCTTCAGGAATCTCAACAACCTATTTTGACGCGTTCGCCAAGGATTTTAGCGACAGCCCATTCCTCGCACTAAGTGCCCATGTCGTGGATGAAATCAAAAAGCGAGGTAACCAAACCTTGCCGTCCGCCAGAGAAATAAAGGAAAAATCGAAAAAGGTATCGAAGAAGCTGGCATCCACTTCTGCAAAGGTGCTTGTGAAGGCCGTTACCCTCGGATTGATTGGTGCTAGCGAGATTGATGCGCTTTCAGAAGTAGCAAGTGATATTGGTGACGCAACCGGTGGAGTGGCGGAAGAAGTATCACTAAACGTATTCGATGAATATTTGGAGGCGGAATCCGATTTTGAGCAATTTCGCTCCTCTTTGAATGGCTTAGCCGAAGCACTTGGTTCTTCCGATACAGTGATCCGTGAAGGTGATTCCGGCCTTCAATCGAAAACAGTATTTATCATCGACGAACTTGATAGGTGTCGTCCAGATTTTGCACTAGGAATTTTGGAGGTTATTAAACATCTATTTGACAATGAAAATGTACACTTTCTTCTAGTTACTAATATCGACTACTTGGTTGCCAGCGTGAATTCTCGATATGGAATGGGTAATTCTTCGTCCGAATATCTCGAGAAGTTCTATGACTTCGTAATCTTCTTCGAGGAAAAGCCGTGGGATCGATCTAGACACGCTGCCGCTGCGCTGGTCGATCAGCGCCTAACTAAGTTGCTCGAAGGGCGGAATGATCGAGCAGTATATGATCTTATCGAAAGTCTACAGCTTTTCGCGAGAGGGTTTGATCTGTCATTGAGGCAAGCTTCAGCACTTGCAACTAATGCTGCACTGGCATTTTTGGCTGACAACGACCGGACATTTCGTCCC
>NZ_JBNKWF010000035.1:0-18292 GCF_050299635.1 Altererythrobacter sp. | reverse complement strand
GCTCGTGCAGCGCGATGCCGAACTCCGCCTCGATCCGGCGCGCAAGATCGGCCCGCCGCCAGCGCACCACGCCATCGCGCTCGGGGTCGGGCCCGGCCTCGACCCAGGCGGCAAGCCGCGCCATCTGATCGGGCGTGAGCCGGGGCTTCACCCCGCCACCGCCGCGATTGGCCAATCCTGCAATCCCCTCGTCATTGTAACGGTGGACCCAATCGCGCACCGTCTGCCGATCCATGCCGCAGCTCTCGGCGGCTGTCTTGCGCGAGGCCCCTTCCAGGACCAGCGCAATTGCCAGCATCCGCCGGGCCATCCTGCCGTCCTTCACCCGCCCGGCTGCCGAGCGCAAATCCCGCGCCGCAAGGTCTTCACGCGTCACATTCACCGTCATTCCCGCCTCCATGTTGCTCAACGCCATAGAGTCAGACTTCCTGCCCAGTGGGAATCCCTAAAAGGAGTCAATGGATTCTGCGGCTGGTATAACTTATCGACCGAGGCGCGCTACTCGGGCATGGAACATGTGCCCATCGCGAGAATGCAACCTGCCGGAAACGTTTTTGCATCATGAGTTCCTCTCTATTTGTGGTCGTTCAAAGGGCCGGTCAGGTCCAGCCGATCGGAATGCATTTCTGCTTCCAATGTCTCCGATTCGAAGGGCTGGCCGGGAGCTATCGGTGCAATAAGCCAGCAAATTGAGACATCGGCGCGCCGCGGGTGGTGTGCGCCGACGCCGTCAAGGGTTTCGCCGGCACCGTAGGCTACCACGATCATTCCCTCATTGGTCAGAAGTTCTGGCCCATCCTCATCCCCGTTCTGGGGAGGCGTGACCTTAAACATCTGTTCTACGAGCGCCCGTTTGACGTTGTCCGCACGCGCTTCGGCAATTACGGAATTGCGAAATGAACTTCCTGTGGCACTGGCATAGCCTTTTATCTCTACGAGGATCTGACCATTGACATCGCCTTGGGGCCTCATCTCTAGGAGATCTGTCGCGATGCGTTCAATCTCGGCGTTGCCTGGCCGTGTTTCACCTTCGCCGAAGATCACTTGATACGAGGGATGATCGGATTCGCTACAGGTATTGCCTGGCGAATCAATCATCAATTCAGAGAGAAGGCCGGCGACCTGCGGACGGGCTGATGCTGTCCCCAAGCCGACGCTTTCCTTAACGACGTGCCTGTACAAATCTTCTGCAGCCGTTCGGATGTCAGAGATGTCTTGGGCGAGTTCTTCCGGGAATGTGAGTATTGACTGCTGAGGCGCAATCGTAACCTCGATCGAACGCGTGGCGACTGAGGCCAGCTGTTGCGTGAAAGCTTCAATCACTTCTTTCAGGTCGTGGCTTTGTGTGAGGCGTAGTCTTTCCGAGGAAGACGTCACGAATCGCGTCAGATCCATTTGCCACTTCTGAGCGGCTTCCAGGTCATCTCGCCAGGGTCTGTCCTTGGCGATGCCGTCAATTAGCGACTGCAAGTCAACGCCCCCTCCTTCTTCAACCCAGGCTCGCAGCCTGTTCAACTCATCTTGCAGTCGGGACTGCTCTTGCCGCAGAACAAAGGCTGTGCTCATGATGAGGGCTGTGTTCATGAAAAGGCTTTCCCGAAGCGCTTGATCGCCACGCCCTTCGACTACCTTGACCACCGGCGGCACCGGATCAGCCTTCGGTAGATTTTCTTCCTCAATTTTCGTGAATCCAAGGACCTGCCGGGAGGTGAGCAGAACCCGCTTCGTCGGATCGTTCAGAGGAGCAAAGACGACCCAATCCCCGTAACGACCCAGATAGAACGCTTCGCCAGACAGTGGCGCGTCTGGTCGCAGCGATGCGTCTAGAAGAGGTGATACCGCCAAAACATCGTAACTGGCCAATGTAATTCGGCCACAGGGGATTTCAGCCCTGAGGAACGTCAACAGCACGTCGAGGGCAGATTGGACCTCGTCAGTGCGGATCAGCCCGTCGGCGGGCTCCACCTGCTCATCATTCATCCCGATGTCGGCACCAAGGAGCGCTGTCCATAGAGAGGCCTGGAGCGTGACGCAGCTACGGGGCGCCATTTCGGCTCCCTCCGCCGTAAATTCAAGTTGGGTTCGAAGCGCAACTGCTTGGCGCGAGGTCGCATAGCTAAGTGCCAGGAATGCCGCGAAAATGGCCGTCGCCCTAGCCGTGGCAGCGCGAATTGTTACTTGCTCGGCCCCGAACAGCGTCCTCCACGTAAGGTCCCACAGCTTCATCATGGAGTGCCACATCTTCCTGAAGAATTGGACCTGATCGAGGTTCCAGCCGTCAAGCTTCGACCAGGCTTCCTGCCGGGCGAGTTCGTTTTTCAGATATCTGTCTTCGCCTATGCGGTCATTAGCTGGCCGAAGCCGTGAATAATTATGAGCGCTCAGCATTTTAGTCAGCGACAACAATAGCCAAACATAGATGGGTGACGTGCGAATGATAAAGTAAAGAACGCTCAGAATTGGTGAGATTGCGAGCACAATCACAATTAAAAGCAGCATAAGCGCGATGAACGCCACAGCCATACCGAGGAGGTAGATCATCACCTGGAGTAAAAGCGGCGAAACGCCGGAGGACAGGCCCGCACCGAAGGGTAATGTGATGCCGAGGCCAGTGGTCCAGACCTGCTCGAATAACAGGACGGTGGAGGTACCTGTTAGGGCGAAGATAGCGGGAAAACTGAGGAGGAACCTCTCGACCTTGGCGTCGCTGCCCTTGGCCTCTTCCTTGTGTTTCCTCCCTGCCAGAGGGTCAATCAGACGTTTGATTAATTCGAGTTGTTTGCGCTGATAGACTTTCAGGTCTGCACGAAACTTGATGGATTTGCCCTTTTGCAGATAGCCCAAGTGCGTTTCGCATAATAGACCTGCCGTCTTTGGCGCCGGATCTTCTCGGCAAATGCGCCACCCATTCTTGGCGACGCATTTCTCGAAATTCTCCTTTTCATATTCGTCGGACATCTTAGCCCCCATCAAGTCCATGACGAGACGTAGACGAACGGCGTTACTCGAGCGTTATTTCGTTCTTTATTCGGCGGCCGTTACGGACAACTTGTTTTCCACCTGTCCAAGTCGGACGGCACCAAGAGCGCGGGTACCCGACAAGATCAGAGATCGGCAAATTTGAAAGGATCCACCAGGCCGGCCTTACGCATCATCGAGACGGGGTAGCTATCGTCGCGAGTGAACTGTTCAATTGAAAGGTCAGGTTCAATTCGTCGTAGTCGGTCCAGAGTGTTTCGGGCGATTTCGAAATTCCCAGCCTTGACGTGTAGGCCTACGAGGTAACGCAGCGCAGGCCGGTAGCGTGCGTTCAGTAACCGCGACCTTTCCGAACGGGCGATGGCTTCGTCAAGCCGGCCATTAACAATACTCGTTGTCGCAACCTGAAATTCGGTCCAGAATCTGAAGTTTGTATTTTGCGACAGCGACTGAGCGGCCTGGGCGGCTTTATAGGCTTGTCCGATTTCATTGATATTCAAAAGCGCATTTGCACGTGCGCTCCAAGCTATAGGATTTACAGGATTAGCCAGCACTCCGAGTCGCGAAAGTTCCGATGCTGCTTGTGGGTCATTATCGAAAACCAATCTCGCATGAGAAACCGCGGCCAAGACATTGGAATTTGTCCCTTCCTCGGCCATTGCATGCACACAAAGTTCGTCCGCTCTAACTGCCAGTTCGTCTCGCTGCTGACCGCCCGACTCCACGTAGTTGATCACTGCCAACTGGGCCAGCAACGCATTGTAGAGACCCCGTGGCCGCACCGCTAGGGCCTGTTGCAGCAGAACGGTCGCTTCGCCGATGCTTCCGGGCAACATCGAGTACATTCTCCGCATAGCGGACCAGGCAAGAATATCTGCATCCTGAACAGGACCGGACCATTTCCGGGAATGATGCAAGGTAATGTACCCCAACAGGGCATCACACGCACGGTGGCAAAGACGACGATACGGCCACCCAATGTCTTGCCCGTTTCCTGCAAAGATTCCGGTTGTACTGTCCGCCCAGCGCGATCCATGGCCGGTACCTTCGTAAACCGCTACTCGCAGACCTGTTTGACCTTCGTCGCCTGGATAGGCATGAAGATTGAGTACAACGACACCACGCCCATCCGCCTCCTGGCCTGGTTCTATGAGGTCGAGGTCAAGAAACTCGCGCAGAGACCGGCACATCATGTCAGCGACATGACGCTCGAAGCGACCGAGCGATGTACTGGGTTCGTTGAAAGTTTCGATCAAAAGCTGGCGCGTAAGTCTGTGATCGGCAACATGCTTAACCGGGATGATTGCGGCGCAGGGACTTACACTTTTCGGAGCAGCTGTTTCAGGCCGTTCGCCAATCTCCCCCGTGCTGTCACGAGCTCGTTTTGCCGCCAGCCAGGCTTCGAATTCCTGATCTCGAATGTCGATGCCTTCGAGGAAGATGCCGTCACCCCCGGTCTCAATTTTTACCTGGGTATGGTCGAGATGAATCAGCTCCCGATCAGCGCGTAATATGTCCCGAAACGGGCCAAGAGACTTGCGGAGTTTGAATAGTACTTGGCGAAGATTATTTGCACTGTGATCCGAATTGTGGTTGCTCCAGAGCTTATCCTGCAACCAAACTCGAGTCCGAGCCATTCGGTCTTCAGTGGCCAAGAGTGCAATTAAGCCCTGCAGTTTAGCGCCGCGCAAGTACAGATCGTTCCCGTCCGGATCTACAACTCGAAAACGGCCCTTCAGGTGGATGGTCAGCTTCAAATCTGCCATGATCTCACCTCATGCGTACGCCATTTCCGCGCACGACTGTCTAGCATAAAGTACAAGAGGCGAATCCCCGCCCCATCATTCAAACGTTTTTTTATTGTTATTCTTTCTCGTCAGGGTTGCAAGACGCAGACTCGATCATTCAGAGTGACAGAGTCATTTATTGAGGGGATTAGTCCGATGACTGGAGGTTTCTTTTCTGGCGGGGCGCATGGCGGGGCGCATGGCGGGGCGCACGGCGGGGCGCATGGCGGGGCGCACGGCGGAGCTCATGGCGGGGCGCATGGTGGGGCTCACGGCTTGATGCATGCGGGAGGGATCCCGTCGTCAATTCTCAGCCACGCGCTGACAGTTAGCCATGACGGCACGATGGGCTACTGGAATGGCGAAGCGGACAATCCTGATCCGCAACTTGTACACAATACTAAGTCAGTGGAATACCTTTCGCCTAATTTGCGCCATCAGGTAATTTTGGCTGAACTCATTAGTCGTTTCCAAGTCAAAGGTCTCCGGGGCGGAGTTGCAAAGCTCAAACTTGGCGGAAAGAAGATTGCTACACTCGTCAAGCCAGAGAACGAGTACTTCGTCAAGCAACTGCAGTGGCTGAGAGCCTATGCCGATCTCCGAAGCGACCGCCATGCTGAGATTCTCGCGCAGACAGTCGATATCCTGTCTTTTTTCGGTGCGATCGTGCATCTCAACTCATCACGTCGAGAACACAGCCTGGAGGTTCTGCAGATCACTCAGTCGCTGTGCTACATGCTCGAGATGCTGATAAAACACCGGGTCCGTGCGCCACGTCCGGTCGATTTCAGCTCCAAAGTTCAACCTTTGATTCAGACACCGGATCACTCGAGTTTTCCGTCAGGACACGCTACCGAAGCCTACGCGATCGCGACCGTTCTGGACGCGATGATCCAGTCCGGATCGGGCCCACAACAGGGCAAGGACGCGACGCATCGCAAGTTGTTTCGCCTTGCTCACAGGATTGCAGCCAACCGCATTGTGGCTGGGGTGCATTTCCCGACAGATAACGCCGCCGGCGCAGTTCTCGGATCTCAGATCGGGAACGTGCTTCTGGCAATCGTGAAAAATCGGAACTTGAAGAAATTCGACTATGGCAAAGGTATTCAACTCGATCCGGATGAGGATTTTACCCGAGATTGGTACGACAACAACTATTCGAACACTGAAAAAGGCTATGTCTCGAAACCGGCCCTGTTCGCTGAAAAGTTCCGTCTGGCTTGCGAGGAATGGAAATGACAACTTCCAGGCAGGGATCGAATGGAAGCTGGCGCCCGGGCAAACCCGGTTGGAGCGATTGGAGGGAATTCACAGATTTTCCCTATATGCATTGGCTGCAGAGACTGGACGCCGAAGGCAATCCGACACCCGGGGACCCGGATGAGGCCAGTGAAATCTGGCGACCTCGGTGGATCGAGGAGTTCTCCGAACAGGTGCGGCTAGATCGAGAAGCAAGAAAATTTCAAGGCGAACCCAGTTCCCCGAGAATCATTCTGCCCATTGTTCTGCCAAGCCTGCTCCCTGATGTTTGCGTGAATTCGCTGCCGGTGACCAAAGGCCTGCGTGCAATCGTGGCGGTGATCGATACCGATATCCCGCTCGGGCACCTGGCTTTTCGAGACGAGGACGGCAGATCGAGGGTGCTCTACCATTACCAGATGAACTTTCCTCCCTTGATCGAAGACGGCGGGGTTACTTTCGGCAGAGGTTTCGTGAAATCCGAAATTGACGCGCTTCTTCATAAATACTCCGGAGGGGACCTTCACGGAGAACTCGATACCCGAGGCTTCAATACAGAAATAGGCGCACTTGAGATGAAGGATCCGCGAGGGAACAGGGCGTTGCTCAGCCGTCATTCGCATGGTGCGCACGTTCTGGACGTCGCTGCCGGCGCCGATCCGGCCAGTCAGTTTGCGCGTGAAGTCGGGATCATTACTGTTGGCGTCCCGCCGCGCTGGGATTTCGGCGAGGCCGGAGAACTGCTTGACATTGTCATGTTCCTCGCCGTGACGCAGGTGGAGCGGGTCTCCTGGAAGCTATGGTCAATATCAGAAAAGGAGCCACCTGAAAATCTCGAGCCTTACGGTTTCCCGACCATCTGCAACCTCGCTTTCGGCCGGCAGGCCGGGTCCAAGCGCGAATCCGGCGATGCATTTCCGGTCATTTTGAAAGCCATCAAGGATGAGATCAGACGCCGCACAAACTCGAGGCCTAGCGGTCCTCCCCGCGTTGATCCGCCATTTGAAATCGTAATGCCGGCAGGCAACGACAATCTCATGAGAGTTGCCGGATACTGGGAAATCAAACCGAAGGAATGTCTCGACATCCCCTGGCGAATTCTGCCAGGAGACCAGAGCGACAATCATCTCGAATTATGGGCGGAGGACTGCGCAAAACCTGGTGAGCACGAGGTCAAGCTGGGGGTTGCGATGGCGCGTCTTGGCGAACCTTTCAAGGCCGCGGAAATCGGCCCTTTGGGAAAATACAAGGACGTGTTGCTTGACCGGAAGGAACAGTTTGCGGTTCGGATATACCGGCTGTCCGAGATAGACCGGATCGGAGACGATGAAAACCTGCGGCCGGGATATCTGATCGCAACTGGTCCTAGCGACCCGAGAACGGAAGGGCTAGGAGCGGCACCTGCTGGATGTTTTACGGTCAGATTGAAAAATTTCGGCGATAGGACAATATCCGTGGATGCATTCGTTCGGACAGACCAGTCCGTGCTGCCTGTTGCCGGATCATCGGGTCGGTCGTACATGGACGGAGCCAAATATAAGACCCACGACGCCAGGGGCAGCGGGATGGATTCGATCCGCTGGGATCCGATTCAAAAGAAATGGCTGTCGACCGAAGATTGTAGCGGCGTTCTGCGTCACGGCACGATTAATGCAGGCGCCAGTCACGGATTTGCTTCTACGGTCGGGGGATATCTGTTGTCGAACGGCATGCCGGCTATCTACTCTGCAACCGGGGCTGCAAGATACGGGACACCTGGAACCAGAAGCGCGCCGACAGCGGCCTTGCCTACAGACAATTCTGTCGTGCTTCGCGGCAAACTCGCGGCAGGGGCGAGAGACGGAACGAAGGTTGCGTTGGTCGGCACAAGCTTTGCGTCAGCGCAGGCAACGCGCATCGTTGCGGAGTCCTGGCGAAAACTGAAAAAGGGCCACAAGGGCGCCGAAGATATTCTGAAAACTGCCGCTCGTGACTTCGAAGACAATTCGAAACCGGCATACTATCGGGAAGTCGGCGGCTGTTCTGCGCAGGATGCCTCCTTTGCCAAATTCGGCGAAGGCCGGATCCAAGAGCCGGCTCCGCAGAGACTGCCCCGCGAAGGATACTAGACATGTCGCGCCAAATCATGTTCCCCTCAACCCACGAAGGCATTTGCATCGCAAACGCTGCCTCGCGGGTTGGATTGAAAACGTGAACCCTTTCAGCCGCGACGCGCTCACATCTAGACGGACCGGGATACAGTTCCACGACCATCCCTGACGGTGCGGTCCAGCCGCGGCCCGAAGCCAGGGTGATCTCCGAACGCCACATGCAACGACCAATCCCCTCATTGCTAAGACGCCACCCTCGTGGCTTTGCGCAGGTAACGCAGCAATAACGCGGTTCGTGACAGGCTGACTAACGCGAAGTCAAACAAGTCTTTCAAAGGGGGACGTCACATGCTTGACGCAAGCATTCCGAGTTATATCGAGAACTTGCCTATTCCGATGCCCGATCCGCTGGCGGTGACGGAGCTGTACGACAAGAAGCTCGACATCGACAATCTGCCTGATGGGGTCATCAGCGGCTCGACATTGATCGGTTTTGAGGCCGGCCTTTCCCGCGAATTGCGGGCCAGCGTAGCGCTGTGCCTGACGGCGGCGCAGAAAGTCGCAAGCGCCGACAGCGTCGCGATCTCTCCTGACTTGTGGGTGGAACGGCATCACATGGTGCTGAGCGGACTGAACTGGGTCAGCACCGATGGCCGGGAGGTATTCACCGAACGCACGGCAAAAAACGTGGCCGTTCACAAGGCGATCATTCCATTTCTTACTGCCGCTTTCGGCCCGGCGGTCACCGCCACGTCGCTCATCGTCAAGGCCATCGAGCAGATACGGAAAATGCAGGAGGATGTGCCGTGGATCACGCTGTTCGAACGTGAAAGCCGACGCTACGACGTGTCCGAATTCCGCTTCGCAACTGCCGCAGAGCAGAACGGGACCGTGGTACTGCGCTTCGCCGCGGCCCGGTTCTCGGCCCGACAGGAGCGGCTACAGATCCTGTTCTTCAAGAAGAACGATATCGATGTCAGCTTCAGGCTCGCAAGCAGGACGATGACGGCTAACGCCGATCTGCTGGAATCGATGAATTCCGCGCTTGCCGCGAAACTCCAAGGTCACACCGACCGCTACATCGCGGCACTCGATTTCTGATTGGCACGACACGGTCGTGCATTCAGCTGTCGAAAACTCTCAATTTCAGGAGAACAACCATGGCTTACGCAACCATTGACAACCTGCTGGACCGGCTCGTCGAAACCGAAGATATCGACGGGCTTCACAAGCTTGCCGAAATCCTGGCCGAACATTCCGACAAGGTTCAGGGCGACGGCGAAATGGCTGAGCATCTGGAGCTCCGCGACATCGACGCATTCTGTCGCGAAACCGGCATCGAACCTGACCCGGCGAAGGAAGGAGTTGAGCTTCTAAATCTCGCAAATCGGATCGCAAACGCGATCAGGCTCGCCGAATTCCGTCGTGATCGCCGAAACCGGCCCGAACTGCCGACCGTCGTCGCGGAAGGCGACAGCTGGTTTCTTCACCAGATGATCACCGATACGCTCGATCATCTGCGCAAGAACAGGTTCAACGTCCGGTCAATGGCAGCTGCAGGCGATACAGTGGCGAACATGCTTGCTGGCGACGGCTATGTCGATATTCTCCGAGACCTCGGTGCGCGCGTGTTCCTGTTCTGCGGCGGGGGCAACGATTTTCTCGGAAACGGCAGGATTGCCAAGGTCCTTCGCAAGAACGATGACAGTCTCCCCGTCGAGGATCTTGTCAATGAGCCCGTCTTCGGAAAGATGCTGGCCGATGTCTTTGCGGAATACCAGAAAATGCTGAGTATTCTGGCCAAGCGGCTGCCCGAAGTCTTGGTGTTCGCCCCTGGTTACGACTACCTCGCCAAAATAGACAAAGGGCCCTGGCTCTGGCCGTATCTCAAGAAGGCCGGTTATTCCCAGGAACGCGCCTGCGATGCGATCGCCGTTCTCCTTGACCGCTTCAATGCCGGACTTGCAGATCTCGATGCTGAAAACCAGAATTTCACCCATGTCAGCGTTCTCGACGTAGTGAACCGCGATGGCCGCAATCGAGGCAGCTGGTATGACGCGATCCATCCCAAAGCTGCGGGGTTTGGACGGGTTTCGGACAAACTGGCCGGCGCTATTGACCAGTTCCTTTCCACTCCGGTGACGGAGGGCGCTTCCGAAGCGGTATTCGGTGCAGGGCTCTCACCTGCCAGGCCGATTCGCCGCATCCGGCTCCAACTGGAAAAACCTCGCGAGATGCGGGAAGCCATCGCCCAAGCCTATGCCAATCCCCTTGAAAGCGATTTCGAGGCGGTCAAGGCGTCGGTTCGCAACCTTCCCCCAGAATCCGAATGGTTGTGCTTTCGCGATCCCCATGTGCACAAGCATATCAAAGATGTGCTTTGCCTTCTCGGCGATCCGCATCGCCGGGGCCAGACCGAAGAACACGTAACCAACCGGATGCGTACGCGGCCTTCCGCAATGACCCGCGAAGGCGAGTTCCGCCTTACAGATGCGATGGGCACGCTGGCCCTTCCGGAGCAGGAGCTGATCGAAATCAATCTGCTCGAAGCACTGTTCGGCAGATCGGAAATCGAACCGGTCCAAATGCTGCTGAATGGCTATAAGGCCAGTCGTGCAATCGGTAGAATCCAGGTCGTAAACCAGCATGGAACGCATGTTGGTCACGGCACCGGATTCATGGTGGCACCGGGACTGCTTCTGACCAACCAACACGTTCTCGAGGACGCCGCCACCGCTCGCCGTTCCTTCCTGATCCTCGATGACGAAGACAATCTCGACGGAACGCTGATACAAAAGGTTCGCTTCCGAATTACGGATGACGTCTACTGGTCTTCGGTAGACGCGGACTACGCCTTCTGCTCGGTCGAACTGGTCAACGCCAACGGCGTGAACCTGGAGAACTATGGCCACCTGAAACTAATCAGCGAATCGGGTAAGGCTCTGAATTTCGAGCCAGTCTCGATCGTCCAGCATCCTGGCGGCAATCCCAAGGCGATCGCCGTGCGCAACAGTTTCATCATGGGACGTGTCGACTCTGGTGT
Organism: Altererythrobacter sp.; assembly: GCF_050299635.1. Classification (NCBI taxonomy): domain Bacteria; kingdom Pseudomonadati; phylum Pseudomonadota; class Alphaproteobacteria; order Sphingomonadales; family Erythrobacteraceae; genus Altererythrobacter; species Altererythrobacter sp. The sequence continues at coordinate 7,154 of NZ_JBNKWF010000035.1, read as the reverse complement.
GTACTACACAACCGACACGCTGCCGGGATCGTCCGGGGCGGCGGTGTTCAATACCGAATGGCAGGTTGTGGCTTTACATCACCGCTACGTGCCGCATCCGACAATCCGCGACGGCGTGCTGGCCAATAGGGGGGTGCGTATCTCTCATATCTACAGCGATTTATTGAAGGAGCGTGGCAGGGGCAATAGTCAGGCCGAGGCCATCTTGCAGCGGCTACTTACCGATCAGCCTGGCTCTCAAGGACCGGCTGAAATCGATCATCAACCGGATCTGGACAACCAAGTGGAAACTGGAACATATGCCGGACTAAGTACGGCCGAATTCCGAGTTGCAACAACAACTGGCGTTGAGGATTTCGAACCAGACCTGCCGCTGCCGGAGGCGCTCATTCTGGATACGGCCGAGACCCTGCTGGCAGATGAAACGGCAATACTCGGCCGCCTCGGGCCTGAGGGCTACCGGTTCATCGTTGCCCATGAAGTATCGAGCAAGGCGACTTACGAACAGAAGCTGACGCACCCGATCCTTCCCGGGGCTGCATCGGGGGTCACAATTGGGATCGGCTATGATCTCGGCTACAAGACGCGAGAGGAATTTCGTGCCAACTGGGGCGACCTCCTCAGCGAGGCCGATCTTCGTGCGCTCGAAGCCTGTCTTGGCCGGACGAAAGCGAATGCTGCTGCGGTCCTTCCGGGTGTCCGTCACGTCACGGTGCCATTCGAGGCGGCTGTCAAGGTTTTTGAGCGACATTCGCTACCGAAAGTCTACGGCCAGTTGCAGCGCCATTTCGGCAAACCGGCTCTCGAAGTTCTCTCCGGCGAATGCCTGGCCGCACTCATGAGCCTCACTTTCAACCGAGGGCCAAGTTTTCAGGCGCACGGAAAACGGTATCGTGAGATGCGCTTAATTCGCACGGCGATCCGGAGTGGCAGGCTGTCAGAGATACCTAGCCTGATCCGGTCCATGAAGCGCCTCTGGCAGGGCTTGCCCAATGTCCGTGGACTTCTTCGCCGCAGGGAAGAAGAGGCTGATCTGTTTGAAGCAGGACTAGTTTCGCTATCGCGATCCGATTTGCCGGCCGCCGCCGAAACCAATCCGAACTCTCCTCCGTTCGACGAGGTGGATGTTGATCTTGACCAAGTCCGGACATTTCTTGATTCGTCGTCAATTCCTCCGACTTTGAGCGGCTCTAACGCTTAAGATCATAATTAGTGAATAGCTAAGTATGCAGGCCGAAGCCGGCATTCGAAGCAAGTTCACGAGTTCCAGCACCTAAAGTGTCTCCGTCCATTCTAGAAAGGGCGGAGAACTACGAGTGGCAGCGAAAGTTGCAGATCGGCCCGGTTCCTGCGCACTTGTTGTCAAGTGAACGGATCCCGACTGACACCTCACGATACTCATCAACGTCAGTTGAATAAATCAACGCAAGGCAGATCAATCACATGAATGTCGTCATTTCCCCAACAGCGAAGCATTGGTCTAATGTATCGAAAACGGTCGTTTTCGAGTTCTCGAATTGCGTACCGCTGTGACCCTCTAGTGTCACGTTTGGGAATTCTCAAAAACCCATATCGATTCGAATCGGCGATCCCGGCATCTTGGACATGAGTTTCGAGAAGGAGGGATGATGCTGGTTGGATACGCACGGGTCTCGACACAGGACCAGAATAGGGATGCCCAGGTAGAAGCCTTGAAGGCCGCTGGCTGCGAGCGAGTGTTTTCTGAGGTTGCATCGGGGGCAAAGAGAGGCCGTCCGATTTTAGCGGAGGTTTTGGATTTCCTTCGTCAGGGCGACACGCTGGTGGTGTTCAAGCTGGATCGTGCTGCCCGCAGCCTTCCGCATTTGATCGAACTGATGGACAGCCTAAAGACCAAAGGGACCGGGTTTCGCAGCCTGACCGAGGAAATCAACACGACTACACCAGGCGGCAAACTGTTGTTCCATCTCATGGCAGCTATCGCCGAGTTCGAACGCGATCTCATCCGGGAGCGTACCATGGTGGGGCTGACCGCAGCCCGGGCCAAAGGGCGGACAGGTGGGAGGCCCAGGCGGATGACGGACGACAAGATCGAGGCTGTGCGTACGTTGTTGTCCAACGGGGCTGCGGTTAAAGATGCTGCAGCGGCAGTGGGAGTGTCGGTGCCGACATTGTATCGGTATCTGCCCGGATCGGCCCGGTAGTCGCCTGTTTCGCCAGCAATCGACAATGACTTCTCACCTCGGCTCCTCACTTGGGCCGATTCGTGGATAAGAACCGTGGAATGTAGTGTCGAGGAGCGGCGTTTTCGCCTTATGGACCTCTGATCTGACCTGAGATTCTGGTGACCCAGGTTGCGAACCTAGCCACCAAATCCATCGCCGCAGCACTTTTCGACAGGACCCGGTTTTGCAAACGAACCCAGAAGCTTGAGCTTGGGCAGTTTAGATCAATACCCTCCTCCAAGGATAGGCCTAATCCAGGAACCGAGACTGTACCAACCTCTGAATCCATCTCGTCGTCATAGAAGTCATAATCTATCTCGAAGAGAGGCTGGCAATCACATTCTCCCTCTTCTTTGTGCCATGCATCGCAGTCCTTGCAATGATAGGTGATACCCTTGTCCACGCCACCGATTCGGATCAGTGAAGGATCGGACATGATCTTGTCGGTCAGCCAAATCCATTCGGCGAAGCCTTCAAGCATCCGAGCCTTTGTCGGTGGCCGATAGTGACACTTTGTCGAGTAGCCGATACAGCCCATGACATCCGGATCGGTCTCACCTCGGCCCGGCTCGTCATGTACTGCGATAGCCCGTACCTGGTTCACCCCGGAGAAGGCCTTGTTCCGCTTCCCATCGCGGCGGAACCTGAATGCATGTTCGACCTCAGACGGAGACATGTTCGGCACATACATGATGCCATGGAAGTGGACCTTATAGACCAGATGCGTGTCATCAGTTCCGTTTGCCCAAGTACTGTCCACAAGCAACCCATCGGCCACGTCGCCCGCCAGCTTCAAATCTACCTCGGGAAATAGCATCCAGATTGCGTTGTCGAACCGGCGATGGATGAAGCCGTTCAGCTTTAACCCTGCTGAGCAGGATGCGTTCAGGGCTTCCTCCTTGGTCAGGGTGATGTTGCAGACTATTGTGACAAAAGACAGTCGGGAGCGTGGGCAGCGTTTGAGAAGCTTCATCACTCTATTCACCCTGCGCGAGAGTTTAGGTTCCTTGCCACGTCGCTTCCGGTTGGGGTGGCTGCGGTCGAACGCATACCTGAGTTTGGTCAGCAGGGATTGCTTTTCACGAAAGAACCATGGCTTGCCATAGTAGAGCTTGATCCCTTCGAGTTCGCTGTACCCAGCGTGCTTGAGGAATTTCATCATTGCCCTGAACCACTCATCTGATCCGATCCTGAACTGCCCCACCTTCATGTTCCAAAGGTTGAACTGCAGGGACGTGAGCCGATTGGAAAGCTCCATCTTCGGACCCGTACTGATATCCCGGGCAAAAGTATTTCTGGTTGCAGCGGCCAAATTCGGTCTCCTAATAGTCCGATCTCTCAATTCGTGACCGGTATCTGCCGCCCGACTTTTGGCGGACAACAGTAATATATAGGCCCGTCGCCTTCGTTCGTGTACTACGGCTTCTTCAACCACCTCCGAACTAAATACGGATAGGAGGTGTAAACATGCAGACCCTGAACACGAAACTCTCGATCCGTTCCGTCCCGCCAGAGGTGCGGGCCAAACTCGCCGCACTCAAGGCATACACCCGTTTGCCGTATGGGGCGCTGATCCAGGATTCCGTCGAATGCCTGTGGGATGCTTACGTCGAAGACGGACACGCTTTGCCAGAGCCAATCTATGACTAGCCTCGGTCCGGCAAACGGCCAAAAACGCCGCAGAGCCATTCTCCGGCTCTCTGGCTGTGTAATAAGTGTTTACAGGCCCCAGACCACCGGGCCGCATTATTCGACAGCTAGAATCTGCTCTACGGGCCGCGTATCGCCGGTTAAGAAGCCCGGTCAGCAGGCCGGAATCGAACTCGCCAAGGACAATGGAAGGCGGTACCGAAGCAGAAAACCTAGTTTTGACCAACGCATCTTCAACGTAGTTCGAGAGATGATCGATCTTGGCAACGGGACCACTTCTATCTCAAAAGTGTACCGGGCTTCCCCGGCAGGCAGTCCTACGCATTAGAGATCACCCCGATAACGCTGAGAAAGGCCTCCAATGTTGGGGCTCATAGAAACTCCTACATGCAGATACGATCACGGGACAAGAATAGTTCGGCGACCCGGTGTCCCGCCCCCTCCACTAGCGATCTGGCAACCGGAGGCATCTCAACTAATGCCCGATCAACGTCATCCATTCCAATCCGGCTTGCTACTTCCGGGGCATCGAGACGGACCATGTTGGAACGACCGATTAACAGCCCAGCCTGACCTAGGGCGTTGTGGGATTGAGCCCGCATTGCAGAAGAGACAAAGAAACCTGCCCAGACCAGCCGTCCGCCTATACGGTGCCGCCAGTGCATACGGTAGCTCTCTTGGCCGCACCCAAGGCTCAGGAGCCTGATTTGGGTGCGATCAATGTCATAACAGGTCATAGCGTCTACCACACCGATCATTGCCGGGTTGTTAGCCCAAATACCACCGTCGGCGAACACATAGCCATTTCTCTTCACCGCCGCAAAGATCGTGGGTGCTGCCGCTGTGGAAAGCCCGACATCTACGAGTTTTTCATGTTGGTCTTTCTTGTAGTCCGGGTGGTGCGGGGTTTTGAACACATAAGGTTCACCATACCGACCGTCGAATGATGGAATGCAGATCGGGACGGACGACGACCCGAAGAATACATCACCGAACTCCCGACGAAGCTCTTTCTCCAGGTTGCCACGATCATATGGTGTGAACGCCCAACCCGCCCAACCACGGAGCCATCGTGTCAGACGATTGCCCGGGAAGATGAAACGGCCACGTTCAATGTAGAGCTTGGAAATTTCCTGGGCAGACTTGCCCTGGCCCAGACCCAACGCAATGATCCCGCCGGTTGACGTTCCGACGATCATGTCGAAATGTTTGCCGATGGGTTCACCATTCAGGAATCGTTTCTCGATTTCGGCCAGGATCATGCAGGGCAAAATACCCAGAATGCCACCGCCATCGATGGACAGTATCTTGAACGGCTTTCCCGACGGCCACGGCTGGACCGGTCTGAGTGTCTGTCTGGTTCCGTCAGAACGGCGTGGAACAGTGTGATCATAATCGTCGTCACGCGGCATGGTTTTCACCTTTCTCGGTTCCATCTTCGTCGTGGCGTCCACCTCCTATCCACCGACCAGTCATTTCCCAGAACTCGTAGGCAGCAAGCCATCGAACCGTCCAGCCAACAATAGTGCGGCTGATAAACATGGTCGGGTCCCACTCTCTCGCCTTGGGGTCGAATAGGCAAAGCGGCGACAGCCTTATGTCCGGCGGTTCGAAAAAAACGTGTGGGAGTGGGGATTCCTCTTCGGCTTCCCAGTTCGGAACCAATGAGGGCCTAAGGACACGAACAACGGGCATAAGGCGGCATTGGTCGTTTCGCCCGTCCTGCGGCAAGCCATATTCAATGCTGACGTGAAACTGCCGCTCCAGTCCCTTTAGATCGCCGAACCAGATCACGGATTTTGGCCCAATCCCCAATGTCACATGGAACTGCGGCCAATCCCGCTGCATCGCATTCACCTGTGCCAACAGGGACTTCATCAAAGCCTCCACTTGGTGCCGTAGAAAGTCGAAGGCTTAACAGCCGGTTTGGCCTTGGCGGAGGTCGGGCTCATGGCCAGTCCACCGAGAGCACCGAAGCCGTGCCGACCGGTGCGGATGGCTTCGCCGATTTCCCTTTCCAGTTCGTCCACCACCGACTGGCCGACATCTTCGCCGAACATCGCCTTCAGAATGTCACGCCGGTCACGCAGGGGGCGCCTATCATCTAGGAGGACAGCGAGTTGATCCAAGAACAACCGCATATCCGCGATCATCGTGTCTTGGGCGGCATGGTTTTCCGGCCAACGGTCCGAAAAAATGTCGCCGGGGCATCGCGGGTTCTCCACATGTATCAGCGTCCCGGCGCTTTTAGCCCGCAGCAAACGGTCAAGAATGTGCTGGGCTATAAACCTGAGGTTTTGACCGATTGTCCGGCCGTCCTTGGCAACCTCCAGCGTGAGGCAACTCAGCATCACAGAGGCAGGCATACGCCCATCTCGGGTGGCCCACCTGATGTTGCGGTTTCTTTTGATCAGTTGCAGCGCCACGGTGACCGCTGACTTACCGCCTATAACAGTGGAGTGCTCGGGCACCGGCAGCGAGTCTGCGTCCTTCTGCATTGTGATCAGGCCACGGTCAGCCTTGAGGGCCCGACGGGCATACTCTTTTTGGAACGACAGATCGACCGGGCAGTTTGTATTGTATTCTTCGGCGAACCCAAAGCTGTTGGTCAGCACCTTGTAGTCCCTGCTGCGAGGTTCTTCAGGCTTCGAATGATAGATGAAGCTCCGACGCGGATCACATTCGTCGATGAGTTCGGCGGGCGACAGGTCAAGGTGCATCCCGTCGGCGTAGTAAACCGTCACGCACCGCGTCTGACGCTCGGTCATGTCGTAGTAGCGTGAACCCGGCTCCCCCCGCATCGCCTGGTAAAGAAGCTCCAGAGCCTGCCAGGGCGTCAGGCCAGGGGTGATTAGTTCGACCATGATGTCGATGTCAAAACCCTCGAACCGAAACTTGGCCCTTATGGTGGCCCCGATTGCGACGGAACCCTGCTGGTAAAAGAGACGAACTGGACATGTCGCGGTTTGATGCCGCTCCTTTGATAGCATTTATTGCAACAGAGGAGACGAACTATGGGACTGAAACGGACAGACGAATTCCGTGCTGATGCGGTGCGTATCGCGCTGACGAGTGGGCTGACACGCAGACAGGTGGCGTCAGATTTGGGCGTTGGCCTTTCGACGCTGAACAAGTGGGTGACGGCACATCGCGACACTGACGTTGTGCCCGACAAGGACCTGGACCTTGCTCGCGAGAATGAACGGCTTCGGCGTGAGAACCGCATCCTCAAGGAGGAGAGGGAGATCCTAAAAAAGGCAACGCAGTTCTTCGCGGGCCAAAAGCCATGAGGTTTCGGTT
>NZ_JBNKWF010000034.1:0-19410 GCF_050299635.1 Altererythrobacter sp. | reverse complement strand
AGCGCGCCGATCTGCCCGACGGTTCGCCGCTCGAGACCGCCTTCACCCGGATGCAGACCGACCGCGAGGCCGAAGCCGAAACTATCAAGGCAAGGGGCGGCAAGGACGCGCAGATCATCCGTGCCGAAGCAGAAGCACAGGCCGCTGCTACCTATGCCGCCGCCTATGGTAAGGATCCCAAGTTCTACGATTTCTATCGCGCGATGGAGAGCTACCGCCGTACGTTCGGGCAGGGCACGGGCGAAAGCTCACTGGTCCTGTCTGACGACAGCGAATATTTCCGGCAGTTTCGTGGCCAGCGCTGACGGGGTACCTCTCGGCTAACCATTAGCGATCCGACGAGCGACCCACTGGAGACTACCGATTACATCTGTCGTTCAATCGACGTTAAGTGCGAAAGTCGCTTTATCGGAGTCTTGAAGGCGGAAACCAAAGCGCCGCTGACGCGCTTTGAAATGAAGAGGAACAGAAGGACGTGAAGCCCGTGCGTTACGTATATGGATTGACAAGTGCGCTGCTGATTGGCGGCGCTACAGCCTCTCTGGTGGCCGGATACCCGGCGGGTGCTCAAGTCGCCCAGAACGACGAGACGCATATGCGCCAGATGGTCCCGCGCGCAGGAGCGCCCGAGAGTTTTGCCGACCTGACCGCCCAGCTGCAGCCGGCGGTGGTCAACATCGCCACCCGCCAGCGCGTGGAAGTTCAGGCCAACAATCCCTTTGCCGGAACGCCCTTTGCCGATCTGTTCGGTCGGCGCGGGCAGCAGGCCCAGCCGCAGACTCGTGAAGCGCAATCGCTGGGCAGCGGCTTCATCGTTTCATCCGATGGCTATGTCGTGACCAACAATCACGTGGTCGCTCCAGACAACCGGGCCACGCTGGAGGAAATCACCATCACCATGCCTGACGGCACGGAATATGAGGCCGATCTGGTCGGAGCGGACCCCGCATCCGATCTGGCGGTACTGAAGATCAAGTCCAACCAGAGCTTCCCCTTCGTCAAATTCGGGGACTCCGCGCATGTGCGCGCGGGCGACTGGGTGATTGCGATCGGCAATCCCTTCGGGCTTGGCGGCACCGTCACGAGCGGGATCGTTTCCGCCGTGCTGCGCAACACCGGCGGCGGCGCCTATGACCGCTACATCCAGACCGATGCCAGCATCAACCGCGGCAATTCGGGCGGTCCGCTGTTCGACATGAAGGGCAATGTGATCGGCATCAACAATGCCATCTTCTCGCCCACAGGCGGCAGCGTGGGCATCGGCTTTGCGATTCCTGCAGAGACCGCGGCCCCGATTGTCGCCAAGCTGCGCGCAGGCGAGGAAATCGAGCGCGGCTTCCTGGGCGTGACGATCCAGCCGGTAACCGAAGATCTGGCGGATTCGCTGGGGCTGCCGCGCAACCGCGGCGAGTTCGTCCAGTCGGTCCAGTCCGACGGTGCAGCCGACCGGGCCGGTATCAAGCCGGGCGACGTCGTGACCAGTATCGACGGGAAAAATGTGACGAAGGATCAGACGCTGTCCTTCCTGGTCGCCAATATCAAGCCGGGCACCCGCATCCCGATCGAGCTGATCCGCGATGGCAGGGCGCGCACTGTCCAGGCCACGATCAGCAAGCGCCCGAGCGAGGACGAACTGCGCCAGCAACAGATGTTCGATCCGAATGCCCAGCCAGACCAGGGACCGACGCAGCCCGATAGCGCAATCACCGACAAGCTGGGCCTTCAGGTCCTGCCGTTAACGCCGCAGATCGCGCGCCAGCTTGGTGCCGACGAAGACACTGTCGGGCTGGTTATCGGTGCGGTCGATCCCAATGCAGATGCAGCCCGCAAGGGCCTGCAGCGCGGCGATATCGTACTCTCCGCCAACTACCGCGAAGTTGCTTCGGTCAGCGACCTTGAGTCGATCGTCGAAGAGGCCGAGAACGCGGGGCGCGATGCAGTGTTGCTGCGTGTTCAGCGTCGCGGCGGCACGCCGGCTTACTTCCCGGTACGTATTCGCCGCTGATCCTGCCCTCTCAAGGACGCGAACGGGCGCTGCGGTTCAATCCGCGGCGCCCTTTTCGTTTGGGAAAGTGTGTCTGGACCAAACCCGACGCGGGGCCATTAGGAATTTGTCCACGCGCCCTAATACCCGGGCGGAGGCTGCCTCGGCTCGTTTGCCATCTCGCTCGGCCTCACCGTGCGCGGCATCGGGGGCTCAGCCGGTGGCTGAGGTGAATCGGGCGGCAGGTCCTGTCCCGTGGCACGTTCAAGGAACTCGTCGCTGGCCGCCTGTCCTGCTTCGCTGGGCAAGTCGGGCCGCAAACGCTCGCGGGGCAGTTGCTCACCTTCGACCGGGAACGGCAGTTCGCCCTGCGGATCGGCTTCGCGCCTGCCAGGTTCGATCAGATTGCCCTGCTCGTCGATGAAATAGTAATCGTCCGGGTCGCCGTAGAGATACTCATCGTCGGGTTCGAGCCTCCACTCGGGCAATTGCAGCTCTGTATCGAATTCCTCGACAGGGCGATCCTTCACCGCATAGCGCATGAAGGCGGCGAAGGCCTGCGCCGGGGCACGCCCGCCCTGCAGCCCCGGTACGCGCTTGTTGTCATCGCGCCCCATCCATACGCCGGTCGTGACCCCACTGGAAAATCCGACGAAATAGCCATCCTTGTTGGAGCTGGTGGTGCCGGTCTTGCCAGCTACCGGACGCCCGATCTGTGCAGCCTTGCCGGTGCCGGTGTTGACCGCCGTTTGCAGCAGGTCTGTGATCCCGGCCGCGACATAGTCAGGCACCAATTGGCTCGTCCGCGGTTTCTCATGCCGGTAGATTGTTTCGCCACCTGCCGTCGTCACCTTGATGACGCCAAAGGGTTCGACCGAAGTGCCGCGCGCCGAAACCGCCGCAAAGGCGCGCGTCATGTCGAGCAACCGCACTTCGCTGCTGCCGAGCACCATCGAAGGATAGGTCGAAATAGGCGAGGTAATTCCGAACCGCCGCGCCATCGATGCGACTGTGCCGAAACCGACCTCGTTCCCGAGCTGCGCCGCGACCGTATTGATCGAATAGGCAAAAGCGGTGCGCAAATCGATCTCGCCGACATTGCGGCCGCTGGAATTGCGCGGGCTCCAGCCGTTGATCGTGACTGGTGTATCGACCACCCGGTCGTCAGGCGTGTAGCCCGCTTCCAGCGCGGCGAGATAGACGAACAGCTTCCATGCCGACCCTGGCTGGCGCATGGCATTGGTGGCGCGGTTGTAATTGGTTTCGACGTAGTCGGTACCGCCCACCATCGCCAGGATCGCCCCGTCGCGGTCGAGGCTGACCAGGGCACCTTGCGCACCCTTGGGCGCATTGGCCTTGACCGCCGCCGTGGCCGCTTGCTGCATGCCGACATCGATAGTGGTCCAGACCTCGATCGGTTCGAATGTTTCAGGCAGCAATATGTCGAGCTGCGGCAGCACCCAATCGGTGAAATAGCGGACCGAGTTCTGTCCGGTGCTCTTCTTCAACTTGACCGAATCGACATCGACCTTCGCTTGCGATGCCGTGATGTAGCCCTGCTCCTGCATCAATTGCAGCACCACGCGTGCACGGCCAACCGCTGCATCGACATCGGCAGTGGGCGAATAGCTCGACGGAGCCTTCACAAGTCCCGCGATGATCGCCGCTTCGGCAGTCGAGAGCCGGGTCGCCGGATGGCTGAAGAAATTGCGGCTGGCGCTGTCGATACCGTAGGCCCCGCCGCCGAAATAGACCTTGTTGAGATATAGCTCGAGGATCTGCTCCTTCGAGAACTTCCATTCGAGCGCCATCGCCAGCACGGCTTCGCGCAGTTTGCGGTCAAAGGTGCGATTGTTGTTGAGGAAGACGTTGCGTGCGAGCTGCTGCGTGATGGTCGACGTGCCGCCAATGCGCTTGTCACCCGTAAAGGATTCCACGATCGCGCCTGTGAGGCGGATCGGATCGACCCCGAAATGCGAATAGAAGCGCCGGTCTTCGACTGCGACCATCGCATCCTTCATCGTGGCGGGAATCTCGTCATGGTCGAGCCATTCGCCGAAGCTCGGCCCAAGTTCCACAATCTCGCTTCCATCGCGTGCGCGCACCAGGATGGTCTGGGCGTTCTGCGTCGCCTTGAGTTGGTAATAGCTGGGCAGCGACTTGGCGGCGAAAGCGACCGCGATGCCCAGCACCACGATACCAAGCACTGCAAGTCCTGTGCCCCACAACAGCAGGCGCCTGGCCCAGCGCGCGAAGGGAGAGTTGCCGCCGCCTTTGCCGCCTCCGCGACCTCCACCGCCGGAACTGCGGCGCGAACGACGCTTGCCGGATTGCTCCTGCGAACGCCTTTCAGAAGCAGCACGGCGGCTACCGCGCTTGCCCATCCGCATTTTGGCTCCCCGCTTGGAAGTCACTACCCGTCCGTCACTTGCAATGGTCCACGATCATCCAATCACCTGCATAGGCGAGTTGTAACCCGGCGTGAACGGGCGCGGGGAGCTATTCCCCGTCCTTCGCATCGAAGTCGAGCGAAGCCGAATTTATGCAATAGCGCATACCGCCCTGGTCGGGAGGTCCGTCGGGGAAGACATGGCCCAGATGGCCGCCGCATTTCGCGCACAGCACTTCGGTGCGGATCATGCCGAAGGAAGTGTCGCTGCGTTCCTCCACCGTATCCCCGCCAGCGGGCCTGGTGAAGGCGGGCCAGCCGCAACCGCTGTTATATTTGGCGTCGCTTTCGAACAGCACGGTACCGCAACCGGCACACATATATTCGCCTGCTGCGTAGTGCTTGTCATACTGGCCGGTGAAGGCGCGCTCGGTCCCGGCTTCGCGCAGCACGTGATACTGCTCGGGCGTCAGGCGTTCGCGCCATTCGGCGTCGGTAAGATCGATTTTCTCTGACATCACCACATCCTCACATATCCACCTGGGCATAATGCGGCGGAGGCTGGATCACGTCCATCCGCTCTGTCAGCAGCGGGCGGAAGCTGGGACGGCTCTTGAACACGGAATACCAGCCGCGCGTCTGCTCATGCCCCTTCCAGTCGATTCCGCCGAGATAGTCGGCGACTGAAATCTGCGCCGCGGCGGCAAGATCCGCCAGGCTCATGCGCGATCCGGCGAGCCAGGGCCGGTTGTCGATCAGCCAGTCCATATAGTCGAGATGGCCATGCGCCAGCTTCATCGCTTCGCGCAAAACGCGCGAATCGGGCGGCTGGCGCAGCACGATCCGCTTCTTCATCCGTTCGTTGAGCAGCGGGGCGGTGACATCGTTGTAGAAGTTCTCGTCGAACAGCGCGACCAACCGGCGGATTTCCGCACGATTGGCCGCAGTGCCGTTGATCATCGGTGAAGTCTCGACCGTCTCTTCGAAATATTCGGCGATGGCTCGGCTGTCAGCCAGGATCAGCTCGCGCTCGGCATCCATCAGCACCGGCGTGCGCCCGGCGGGGTTGAGGTTGAAGAACATGTCGCTTGCCGACCACGGGTCTTCACGAACCATGTCATAAGCGATGTTCTTTTCGCCCATCAGCAAACGAATCTTGCGACTGAACGGACAGAGAGGGAATTGGTACAGGCGCCACATATGGATCGTCCTAATGCCGGATGGGGCGATGCGCGTCTATACAGTAACTATACAGTATCGCTCGCTGGCCGAAGCCAGCGAGCGGCGCGATGATCAGAAGCGACCCTCGGATCTGATCTCCTCGCGCAAGGACTGTCCCATTGCTTCGAGCATCGGACGCATCGCATCCATACTCCTGGCCATGGCGGCCATCATTCCCATCATATGCGGCACCTTGTCGGCGATTTCCGCAGGCAGACGATCTGCGCCCGGTCCGGCCAGATCGCGCACAGTGGCGTTTCGATCGACATCGGGACCATCTTCACCAGTAGCCTCGGACAGGGCTTCCATCATCGGCCCGACGGGCATTGCAAGGAAGATTTCGCCCATTGCATCCACCATGCCGGCGATGCGTTCTTGCTCTTCGGGATCGCTCAACCGGTCCGAAAGATCCGCCACGCGCGAATCGGAATCGGGGACGACCTCTTGTGCAGCGAGCGAAACGGGGCTGGCGGCAGCAAGCGCTGCCGCAACGGCAAGATAGGAGGACCGCATGGCATTCTCCGGTGATTTAGGGTTGCCTGCGCTCTAATTCAGCTTCGCTTGCAGAAAGCTGAACGAAAAGCCGCATTTGCCGATTATCAGCGTAATAATCGGGAGAGCCTAGATTCCCGAGGCGTCCAGCATCGCAAGACAGGATGGCATGACCTTGTCCACCTCGTTCTGATCGAGCAGGCGCTGCGCCTCCTTGCTTGCAAGTTCTGCCACCTGGTCGCGATCAAGCCCGGTTTCGTCAATCAGTTGCGCCATGGTCCGCACGAAGAACTCGCGCCCGCGCGGATCGAGATCGGGCCATTGCAGCATCGACTCCTCGCCATGTGCCTGACCATAGGAAACCAGCGCGAAGGCGGCCGAGCAGCGCAGGGCCGCCTGCCCTTCAGCTGAAATCTGCGGTGCGGGCGCAGCGGCAGCGCCCGGAGTGCCGGCCGCAAGCAAGGCGGCGAGAAATGCGGTTTGGATCATGCGCGTAGCCTATAGCAGCCGAAATGAACCGCGCGCTACAAATACGCGCTTGCTCACTCGCCGGAGCCATCCTAGGTCGCAATTAAGTTTCAAAGGAGAACCAATATGTTCAGCCATGTGATGCTAGGCGCTACCGATATCGAGGCATCGAAGAAGTTCTATGACGCGGTCCTGGGCGTACTGGGCGCGGGCGAGCCCAATCGTGACGTGAAGGACGACGGAACTGTGCGCCTGTTCTACATCCACAATGGCGGCATCTTCTGCTTGAGCAATCCGATCGACGGGAACCCGGCGACGTGCGGCAATGGTTCGACCATCGGCTTCGCATGCGAAAGCCTGGAGCAGGTCAAGGCTTTCCACGACGCAGGCGTGGCCAATGGCGGCACTTCGATCGAAGACCCGCCCGGCCCTCGCCAAGGTGCCATGGGAACGCTGGACCTCGCCTATCTGCGCGATCCGTCGGGCAACAAGGTCTGCGCGCTGCACAGGGCAGGCTGAGTTGAGGGCAGGTTGATTTGGAGGCTGGCTGAACAGCCTGGAGTTCCAGCTAGCGGCTGAGCCTGAACACCGCGAATTCGGCGCGCCAGTTTGCACCGGCGCCGCCGATCGCGCGCTCTCCGGCGAAGAACCAGCTATCCTCCACCCGCACGCCCATATCCGCGATCAGGTCGCGGAAATCGGCGACCGTCACATGGTGGATGTTCTGCGTCTCGTACCAGCTCACGGGCAGCGCACGCGTAACCGGCATCTTGCCGCCGAACAACAGCGCGGCGCGCATCCGCCAATGGGCGAAATTGGGAAAGCTGACGAAAGCCTGCCGCCCGACCCTCAAGAGCTGGTCCAGCATCCGGTCGGGCCGCGCTGCGGTCTGCAATGTCTGGCTCAGGATGGCGTAATCGAATGCCTTGTCAGGATAATCGGCCAGGTCGCGATCGGCATCTCCCTGCACCACAGAAAGTCCCTTCGCCACGCAGCGCTCGACGCAGGTCGGATCGATCTCCAGCCCGCGCGCATCGACATTGTGTCGCGCGACGAGCTCTGCCAGCAGCCGCCCGTCACCACAGCCGATGTCGAGCACGCGGCTGCCCGGTGCGACATTCTCTGCGATCACCGCAAGGTCGGGCCGCAAGGGCTTGCCGTTTGCCGCGCCGCTCATTCGAGGAATCCCTTGATGACGCGATCGAGCGCAGGAACCTCAAGCAGAAAGCTGTCATGTCCGAAAGGCGCGCTGAGTTCGACGAAGCTGACCGGTGCGCCCGCCGCATTGAGCGCATGAACGATGTGGCGGCTTTCCGCCGTGGGATAGAGCCAGTCGCTGTCGAAACTGACCAGGCAGAAGCGCGCTTTCGTACCGGCAAAGGCATCGGCAAGCAGGCCGCCGCGCTCCTCTGCCAGGTCGAAATAATCCATCGCGCGGGTGATATAGAGATAGCTGTTCGCGTCGAAGCGCTGGGTAAAGCCGCTGCCCTGATAGCGCAGATAGCTCTCGACCTGGAAATCGGCATCGAAGCCGAAGCTCTTGGATTCGCGATTCTGCAGCCGCCGTCCGAACTTCTCCGTCAGCCCCTCTTCGGAAAGATAGGTGATATGCGCCGCCATGCGCGCCACAGCCAGCCCGTTGTCCGGCGAGGCGCCACCATAATAGTCGCCATCCTTCCAGTTAGGATCGGCCATGATTGCCTGCCGCCCGACTTCGTGGAAGGCGATATTCTGCGCCGAATGGCGCGCGGTCGCAGCGATTACCAGCACCCGCGCGGCACGCTCGGGAAAATTGGCGGCCAGGCTCAGCGCCTGCATCCCGCCCATCGAACCGCCGATCACCGTGTGCAATTGCTCGATCCCCAATTGATCAAGCATGGCCATTTGCGCGCGCACCATGTCACGGATCGTGATGACCGGAAAACGCATGGCATAGGGCGCACCATCAGGGGCGAGGCTGGCCGGCCCGGTCGAGCCCATGCAGCTGCCGATCACATTGGCGCAAATGACGTGGAACCGATCCGTATCGATCGGCTTTCCCGGCCCCACCATTCGTTCCCACCAACCGGGCTTGCCTGTAATTGGATGATCGGACGCAGCATATTGGTCGCCCGTCAGTGCATGGCAGACAAGCACGGCATTGGATCGTTCCACGTTCAGCTCGCCATAGGCTTCATAGGCGATCTCGACACCCGCAAGGCTCTGCCCGCTGTCGAGCGGCAGGTCTGCTGCGAGCGTGACGCTCTTCGAGGCGGGCGAGGCGGCCATGGGGGATGCGACTTGGGCGAGGGCGCGCGCGCTGTCAATCACAGTGTCAATCGCACACTTGCCCAAGTCCCATTTCGCCCTGTCTTTGCAGCAGGAAAGCCGCTATGCGCCCGCCGTCATGAGCGAGCAGCAATCACAGCGTCCCGAAGGCAAACCATGGGTGATGGGCATCCACGCCTATGTGCCGGGCAAGGCGAAGGCGGCAGACGGGCGGCGGCTGATCAAGCTGTCCGCCAACGAGAATCCTCTCGGCACCAGCGAGGCGGCATTGGCAGCACGCGCGCAGGCAGCGGGCCCGGCCAGCTATCCAGACCCCGAGAGTATCGAGCTGCGCACTGCCATCGGCGCATTGCACGGGATCGATCCCGCGCGGATCGTTTGCGGTACAGGTTCGGACGAATTGCTCAACCTCGCCGCGCAAGGCTTTGCCGGGCCGGGCGACGAAGTGCTGTTCAGCCGTTTCAGCTTCGCCGTCTATGACATTGCTGCAAGGCGATGCGGCGCAACGCCGGTCGAGGCGACCGACAAGGATTACGCCACCGATGTCGACGCACTGCTGGGTGCTGTGACAGAGCGGACCCGCGTCGTGTTTGTCGCCAATCCAAACAACCCTACCGGCACCTACCTGCCGCGCGGCGAGATCCAGCGGCTCCATGCGGGCCTGCCGAGCAATGTGCTGCTCGTGATCGACCAGGCCTATGCCGAATATGTCGTGCCGGGCGAAGATGATGACGGACTCGCGCTCGCGGCGGCGCATGACAACGTGCTCGTCACGCGCACTTTTTCAAAGATCTACGGGCTTGCCGGCGAGCGTGTCGGCTGGGCGACAGGTGCGCCGCATCTGATCGATGTGCTGCACCGCATTCGCGGCCCGTTCAACGTCACCGCCAGTGGACAGGCTGCCGCTCTTGCTGCGCTGGGCGACCAGGACTTCGTCGAGCGGTCGCGCACTCACAACGCCACGGAGCTCGCTCGCTTCACCGCTTCGATCCAGGCGCTGGGCAATCACGGGCTGCGCCCCATTCCCAGCAGCGCCAACTTCCTGCTGGTCTTGTTCGAAGGCGACCTGACTGCCGAGCGGGCGTTGGATGCGATTGCCGAAGCGGGCTACGCCGTGCGGCACCTGCCCAGCCAGGGCCTGCCGCAAGCGCTGCGCATCACCATCGGCAAGCGTGAAGACATGGACGCAATCACGAATGTGCTGCGCGGGCTGGTTGGAGAATCCGCATGAGCACGGAACGCGCCATCAAATCTGTGGCGATCATCGGGCTCGGCCTGCTCGGCGGTTCGATCGGGCTGGCCATTGCCGAACATGCACCGGAGATCGCCACCGCCGGCTATGACGCCGACCCGAAGGTTCGCGACAAGGCGCGCGAGCTGGGGCTAGTCGGATCAGTCGCCGACAGCGCCGCCGACGCCGTGCGCGAAGCCGATCTGGTGATCCTCTGCGTGCCTGTCGGCGCAATGGCGGGCGCCGCGCATGACATCGCCGATACCCTGCCCGCCCATGCTATTGTGAGCGATGTCGGATCATCGAAGCAGAGCGTTGCCGAAGACCTCAGAGCCGCGCTGCCTAACAACCGCGTAGTCCCCGCGCACCCGGTAGCCGGCACCGAGCAGAGCGGACCCGAAGCGGGCTTTGCCAGCCTGTTCGAGAACCGCTGGTGCATCCTCACGCCGCCCACCGGGACCAATGGCGACGCGGTCAATGCGCTATCGGATTTCTGGACCCGGCTCGGCGCGCGGGTCGAGCTGATGGATGCCGAACACCACGATCTGGTGCTGGCCGTCACCAGCCACATCCCTCACCTGATCGCCTACACCATCGTCGGCACAGCTTCGGACCTCGAGGATGTGACGCGCAGCGAAGTGATCAAGTACTCGGCCGGCGGCTTCCGCGACTTCACGCGCATCGCCGCTTCGGATCCGACCATGTGGCGCGACGTCTTCCTCAACAACAAGCCTGCCGTGCTGGAAATGCTGGGCCGCTTCACCGAGGACTTGACGGCGTTGCAGCGCGCCATCCGCCGCGACGACGGCGAAGCGCTGTTCGAACTGTTCACCCGCACGCGCGCAATCCGCCGCGGGATCATCGAAGAAGGCCAGGACGACGAACGGCCCGATTTCGGCCGCGAGCACTGAGGGGATTTCCTGGCCGAGAGGGAGGCTGGTCAAAACGGGCGCGCAAGCGCTCGAACTGGAACGGAGTAGTCCTACACGTCCTACACCCGTTCGAGCGCGACATGCGGCTCTGGCGGTAATTCGATCCCGATTGTATCATCAGGCCTGACGATACCGCCGCTCACCACCACTGCCATGATTCCCGCGCGCCGCTCGATCGCGCCATCCGCACCCTTGCGCACGACTTCGCCCAACAGGCCGGGACGGAATGCCTCGATCTGCGCACAGGGATTGCGCAGCCCAGTGATCTCGATCACCGCCTCCCGACCAAGCCGGAGGTGCGTTCCGCGCGGCAGCTCCGACAATGCGATGCCCGAAGTGGTCACGTTTTCGCCCAGATCGCCGGGGCTGAACGCATAACCCTTACCGTTCATCTCCTCGATCACCTCGAACGCAAGTAGATGGACCTGCCGCAGATTGGGCTGATCGGGGTTCACCGCCACTCTCGAACGGTGCTGGACTTTCTCCCCACAGTGCGCGTCGCCATCAACGCCCAGCCCGGCGATCAGGCGTATCTCAGTCTCAAGCACTTTGGAAAAGCGGTGCGAACCATCGCGCGCTACCGCAACCACCCTCGGCGCGCCATCAATCATTGAGCGCGTTGATCGCGGCGTGGACCCTTCGTTCAGCCTCCTCGCGCGGAAGGCCGGGCGGGATCGTTTCTCCGAAGCGATATGTGACTGTCCCGCTTCGCTTCCACAGACGGTGGTACAGCGGGCCGCTATTGACCGCGACCGGCACCACCGGAATGCCCAGCAGCTTGTAGATCCCGGCAAAGCCTGCCTGCAGAGGGGGCCTGGAGCCATGCGGAACCCGCGTTCCTTCAGGGAAGAGTACCAGCGGGCGCCCCTCGGCCAGCCGCTTGCGCGCAGCAGCAAGCATGTGGCGCAAGGCGCGCGCGCCAGCATCTCGTGAAACCGGGGTAAGGCCATAGACCCGCGCCGCGCGGCCCCAGCCGGGAATCGCAAACAGCTCTCGCTTGGCGAAAACTGATGGAAAATCGAGTAGCGTGGGCGCGTCGATCGCTTCGAAGAAACTCTCATGCTTGATCGCCAGCAGCACCGGTTCCTGCGGAATCTCGCCCTCGATCCGCACTTCGATGCCGAGCAAATGCGTAACGCACCAGCGGTGCCAGTCAGTCCACGCCCGTACCACGCGGCGCAGCACAGCGCGGCTCACGAAGGATGCCAACGCCGATGCAATTACCAGCACCGTGCTGATGCCGTAGAATATCGGATAGTAGATCAGGCTGCGGATCACCGGCATTGCGCCACTCACAGTTCGGTCAGGCCGCGCGCCCAGCTGGCGAGAAGCTTGTGATATTCCAGGAAGAGGGTGCCGAGATCCGGCTGAGACGGCACCGCATCGTGGACGACAGTCACATCCTCGGGCAGCATCCGCGCCAGTTCGGAGGTTGCCCGCCGCATGTGCCAGTCGGTGGTTACCAGCCGGAGCGATGAGACTTCATTCTCGCGTACCCATTTGGCCGTTTCGGTCGCGTTGCTGCGCGTGTCGACAGCGGCAAAGCCGAGCGTGACGCAGCATTGCATCTGCCGGGCGCTGACGCCGAACTCGGCGGCGAACTCGCGCGGCGTCACCTCGGGATCTACTCCGGTGACGAGCAGCGCCTTGGCCAGACCTTCATCGAGCACTTCCAGCCCGTGAGGAATACGGCCCGCTGCCCCAGTTGGGACAATGACCGCATCGGTCCGGGCATCGCCGGCGGGCTGAGGCAAGGCAATTGCGAACCACAGGAAGCCGAACGCCCAAACGAGCACCAGGGCGGCAATGAAGCGACTGATCATAGCATCCGCCTCAATGCTCGCATCACGGTGATCCGCGCAGTGAGCAGCGCCACCAGCATTCCGGCCAGCGGGATCGCGGCAATCACCAGCCAGTCGATCCGGGAAAGTGTGCCGCCCGCGATCATGCCCGAATCGAGCCCTTCGAATTGCTGCCCGATCAGCAATACCGCCAGCCCTCCCAGCACCAGACCGATCAACCCGCCCAGTGCCGCGTCTATCGCCACCGAACGCTGGAAGATGCGCGCGATCTGCTCGTCAGTGCCGCCCAGCAGGTGGACGATCTCCACCGTCTCGTGATGGTTGGTGAAAGCGCTGCGTGCCGCGAGCCAGACCGCGGCCGCACCAGTCACAGACAGCAGCGCGATCAGCACCAGTGCCAGATATTGCAGCGCGGAGAGGGCGGAATAGACCGGCTTGAGCCAGCTCGACTGCGCATCGACCCGCGCGCCCGGCGCAGTCTTCTCGACCAGCGCCTGCAGGCGCGCCACTTCCGCTTCGTCGGCTTCGCGCCGCAATTCCACATCGATCAATGCGGGCACGGGCACCGCGCCTTCCGCATCGAGCGAACCCAGCCACGGTTCGAGCAGGGCGCCGAGTTCTTCCTGTGGCACGGCGCGCAGCGATGCGACTGCCGGATCCTGCACCAGCTCAGCCGCCACCGCACGCGATTGCTTCTCGCGCAGTTCGGCATTGGCCTCGGCAATCTGGACCGTCACGGCACCTGAAAGGTCTGCACGCGCGCGGTCCGCCAGATTGTTAAGGCCCAGCCCCCCGGCCGCAGCGATCACGATCAGCGCGATCATGATCGCAATCACCCATGAGACAGGCCCCGCAATCCGGCGTTGCGGCACCAGGCTGGCCGAGCGTCGCCCGGACAGGCGGGGCAAGTCGCGAAACAGCGAGCGTCCTATCTGCGGAGGTTTCTTCATTGTCCGCCCTGCGCCCCCGTATCGCGGCGCGCGGGCCCCGGTCGCGGCGGATAGCGCAAGGCGCCGGTAGGATCGGCGAGCCGCCCCTTGTCGAGCCGCATGATGAGCGAATCCGTTACCTTCTTGAGCAAATGGACATCGTGGGTCGCCACCACCACAGTTGTACCCAACCGGTTCAACGCTTCGAACAGGCGCAGCAGCTTGAGCGCCATTTCCGGGTCGACGTTGCCGGTCGGCTCGTCAGCCACGAGCAATTCGGGCCGGGCTATCACTGCGCGCGCGATCGCCACGCGCTGCTGCTCACCGCCCGACATTTGCGCCGGCACCGCTTCCGACCGATGGGCAAGGCCCACCCACTCCAGCATCTCTGCAACCGGCTTGCGCAATTCGCCATCGCGCACGCCCGCCACCCGCAACGGAAGCGCAACATTCTCGAATGCGGTCAGGTGGTCCACCAGGCGGAAATCCTGGAAGACGACGCCCAGCCGCCTGCGAAAACCCGGAAGGCGGGCTCGCGGCAGGGTAATCATGTCCTGACCGAACATGCGGATTGCACCGCGCGAAGGCCGCTGCGCGAGATAAAGCAGTTTCAACAGGCTGGTCTTGCCTGCGCCGGATGCCCCGGTGAGGAAATAGAACCGGCCAGGGTGCAGCGAGAACGACAGGTTCCGCAGCACTTCTGGATCGGTGCCGTAACGGAGCCCGACATTGTCGAATGTCACGATGTCGCCCTGGCGCTCGCTCATGCCGCGGCTGTATCCCAAGGTATGCTGGCTGCAAACATAATCATGGCTCGGCGGCGCCATATCGGGGTTTCGATGTGGAAAAAAGCCGCCTTTGCGCTTCGAACATCGGCGGCGCTCTTGTTGCCGGTGATGCACCGCCTTAATGCCTGAAACTGCATGATCATCGCCTGCCCCGCCTGCAAGACGCGATATGTCGTCCCCGATAGCGCCATCGGCGTTGAAGGCCGCACGGTGCGCTGCGCGAAGTGCAAGCATAGCTGGTTCCAGGACGGACCGGAGCTCGAAGCGCCGGCAAAGCCTGCCGATGAGGTTGCCGATCCGGTTCCGGCAGCGCCCCGGGAAGCGACCCCACCCACTCCTGAGGCGGAGCCCGCACCAACTCCTGAGGCAGGGCCCGCAGCGCCAGACGAGAGCGAGCCCGCTGCCGAGGCAGGACCTACGCCCAAACCTTCGGTCAGTCACTGGCGCACGCCCGCGGGTGCACGCGAAGCGGCCAGAGCCGCAGTCGCCCAGCGCGTGGTGGAAGAGCCTTCGCCCGAGCCGCCAGCTCCCCCTTCTTACGAGCAACCACCGCAGCCAGCCGCAGAAAGTGCGCCGGAGCCTGAACCGGCCTTCTATGGGCAGGATGAGGACGATGCCTCGCAGTTCGATTACGAACCGCCATTTCGCCCACGGCGCAATCCGCTCAAATTGTGGACAGCTGCGGCCATGGTCTTTGCTGCGCTGGCGCTGGGAACGGCGGTTGGTGTCAGCTATTGGGGCATGCCTGACTGGGTTCCGGTGACGCGACCCACTTTTGGCGTCAATCAGCCCAATCTGCGGCTGGAGTTTCCGCCCGGCCAGCAAGATCGCCGGACGCTCCCCAATGGCACGGAATATTTCGGAGCCAGCGGGACGGTCACCAACATCGGGCGCGAAACCGTGGCGGTGCCGCCGATCCGGATCGTGCTGAGGGACGAACGCGACCGCATCGTCTATGATTGGTCGATCGTACCGCCCAAGCCCGAACTTGCGCCCGGCGAGACCGTGGCGATCAAGGAAGCCGTGACGGATATCCCGCGCGCGGCCAAATTTGCCGAGATCGGGTGGAAACCCAAATAATCTAACTTCCCGTGCGGCAAGTCCGCTTGGCCAATGCAAAGTGCTTGCGGTGTATGCAGCCCCTTGCTAGGGGGCCGCACCTGTTCACGAGGGGCTGACGATTCTGCCCCTTTTTGATGACTGTGTGCGGTCGTGGCGGAACTGGTAGACGCGCAACGTTGAGGTCGTTGTGGCCGAAAGGCCGTGGAAGTTCGAGTCTTCTCGACCGCACCATACAGTCCAGGGATACCGGACAATTCGAAATGGGCTTAGAGGACTAACCCCGAAACCGCGCAGTTCTGCGGGGTTTCGCATGTCCGGTTTTCGGAACTGCAGTCAGAGACTGCACTTCGATCTGCCGATATCGGCCGAATATCATGGCCTGCCTCAGGCCGTGAAAAACTGACTGCAATGGGAATGGATCGGCCCAAATATTGCCTTTACTAAGCCGGGGCTCATGCCTCGTCCTATGGTTCCAACCCATACTGAGCATATTCTTTGCTCATGCCCGGGAATGTGCGTGACAGATAAGACAAATCGCTTGCAGCAGACCTGTCGCCAAGTTCGCGCTGGATGAAGGCTCGTAAATATCGAGCCTGCCTCAATTGTGGAACCAGCGCGACAGCTGCATTTGCGTCGGCCAAGGCCTTGTCCGGCTCCCCTAGCCGCAACCATGCGAGAGCGCGACTGTCGAGCGCGGCGGCAGCCGAACTTCCTTGCGAAACGGCGCGATTGCAAACGTCGATCATCTGATCAAACCCGACACTGAACCGCGCGCGGTACCAGCAAGAAGCATTGTAGAGATACGCCTGGCCCGGACGCTCCTCAATCAGAGCGTCGATATCTGCGAGGCCTTCGTCAGCGCGCCCCGCATAGGCTAGGATGTCGGCCCGAGTATGGACGAAGTTTTCGTGATTCTCACCATAGTCATCGAACTCTTCGATCAGCGCCATTGCCTCGTCACTGTCTCCGTTCTCACCCAGCAAGCGAGCGAGATACATGGCGAAGTCAGCCGATGGCGAAACCTCGAACGCTTTACGCGCATCCGCGATCGCGCCTTCCAGGTCCCCGAGAGAGTACCGGGTGTCGGCGCGAGCGGTATAGTTCTCCGCCACCGGGTCTAGTTCGATCGCCTTCGTATAGTCCGTCAGCGCCCCTTTGAAATCAGTCGTGCCAAATCGGAAACTGGCGCGGTTGAGGTAAGGTCTGGCTTCGTCCGGATCTCGATCGATCACCACCTGATAGGCTTCTTCGAGTGGCTTGAGCCGTTTGCGCAGCGCGGACTTGCCATATTCCCACGAACGAGCCGCATTTGCCGGCGCAGTCAGGAACGGGGCCGAGTTTTTGAGGCGCTGGGCCCTTGCCTTCGCTGCGGGAATCTCGGCAGCCCGCAATTCGCCACCGGTGCTCTCATGCCGTTCATGCGCCGTAAGCACATTGCCACCGAGTTCCACCGTCCGAACCACACGCCTTCCGGCATATTCCAGATCTGTTTGCGCCTTTCCTCTTAGGAGGTAGCCAGGCTCCCCTTCGGGCAGGCGCACAGTCAGATCATACTTCTCGAGCGTTGGGCCTCCCAAATTAACGGGAATCTCGCGCCAGGCAGGACGGCTTCGATCGGCATTGAAGTTGATATTGGAACTAGGAAGTGAAGTGAGCCTTTGCCTCTTTCTCTCACCATCGGCTTGCCATGGGGATGTAAAGATACTTGAATAGTGAACGGTCGCAATCCCGGAGGCCTCGTCATAGGCGAAGTCGCCATCGATGACGTTCGCTCCGCGAAACTGCGAGCTGGCAAAATTATCGTAGAAGTCTTCGAGCTGCTCGGCGCTGGCTTGCTTGAAGATTGCATCATACTGGCTGGCCATGGGGCCGGAGAATCGGGCGGTGACATCCGCAATCGTGGGAAGGTCCACCCCACCGCGCTGATCCAACACGATATCCAGATCGATCGATGGAACCGAAGGAACGCGCGGTTCAATCTCCTGAAGATCGGCGCCATCCGTGCTAATCGGAAGGTAGAACCGGAAATCGGGCGTATCCGCGATACTGGCAAGTCTAGTGCCCGCAGAGGTTCCATCAAGCCAATAGGATACGCCGCCAATTGTCGCCCGGACGATCACGTGGTCGAATGCAGCCGGCATGGGCAGCGTGTCCGGCACTGCATCGCCAGCTCTGGCACTGACCAACACCGGTTCTGCTTCAATGCCCAGTCCATCCAGGATCGCCAGCAGAAGCAGAGACTTTGCCTTGCAATCGCCATAACGGGTCTTCCAGGTCTCTTCCGGCGCCTGCGGTCGATAATTGCCGCCCGCCATGCCGTTGAGGAGATAGCTGATCTTGTTCTGAACCAGCTCGGTCGCCAAGGCTGCCTGACCCAGAGGATCATCGGTCTGGCTTTTGATCCTTTCGATTTCCGCCGCCAGTGAGCCGCCTGGAGTTACTGTGTCTTCTACAGTGTAGAGCGGCGCAAAGACCTGCGAGACCTCTCGCCAGTTGGCAAAGGTACCGGCCTGAAAGATTGGGCCTCGAGTCACCCGCGTCGGCGCATCGCCGGGAAGGTCTTCGCGTTTGGGCAGAGGCAATTCGACCGAGACGAATTGGTATTTCCCCTTCATCTCTTCATGCGCGTCAATTCGATCGGGCCCGGCCTTCCACCGCACCTCCTCGTCCGAAGGCCAGGACAGGATGATCCTGCCGAACGATGCCTCGAACGGCTCCATCAGCAGCGGAGAAACCTGCTGCGCGTTGCCTTTCAGCGTCTCGTCTTTCAGAGTCTGCGTATAGGAGATCCGCAGGATATCCCCTATTCTCAGGCCCGGGACCGGCATCGTAGCAGTCAGCATGCCATCCAAAGCGCGCTGCTCCAGATTGGTTTCCCGGCGCAAGACGGAGTATCGAGCGTCACCGGCCAGCACATCGATGGTCTCCTCGCCGCGCAGGATTTCCACCCGGTGCACAGTGAGGTTGCCTTTATCAGGCAGCCACAACAAGCTGCTCGTACCCGCACCTGTCAGTGCCTGGGGACTGTCGAGCCGCACCGCCTGGTCGACATAAATCGTGACGGTACCGCCTTCTATTCTTTGCTGGATATCGAGCAACGCGAGCGGCGTCTTTTCTTCCCGATCGACCTTGGTGCCATCGGTCACTTCGACCCAGTCAGCCGTTGGCCCATATCTCACCGTATCGTCCGCATGCGCTGGCGCGGAAATTACTGCCGTCGTTGCCAGACAGGCCAATCCAATTGATCGCATCCATTGCCCCTGATCTTCTCAAGAACTTGACGTAATAGCCGCGAAAATCAGAGATGTAACCTGTGCAGATGGTTCAGCGTCAACGCATGCACGCTGGGAAGTGTCAGTCTAACGCTAACCTCTCTCCCCTTGCGACACTGAGTCGCATAGGAGTGCTGGGATGCAGCCCATTTCCTTCAAGCGACATCGCTTTTCGCCCTTCTCCAGCAAGACAATGCGAAAATACCCAAACCGCGATTTCGCGGAGTGGCAAGCCGCGTCCGCTGCTGAGAAATGAAACTCAGTGACTGCGCATCAGTGCGGCCTGCGGGCGTTAATTTGACAATGCTTTCGGGTGCATTTGCCTAATCTGGACCAGACTGTTTTCCTCTAGGACCGTGCAAAGGGCCTGGTCGAACTGCGCTCGATCACTTTGCATGGCAATCGCAATTGGTCTCCGACTCCGGAAGGCCCCTTTTCTCCTATAAGCATAGCGATTGTGGCTTCGACCATATCGGCGATAGGCTGGTTGACCGTTGTGAGCGGCACAGGCGTAAGGCGTGCGTAGGGAGAATCGTCGAATCCAGCCACCGAAAGGCCATTGGGTACACCAA
>NZ_JBNKWF010000033.1:0-23715 GCF_050299635.1 Altererythrobacter sp. | reverse complement strand
ATGTGCTCGAAACCAGCCAGCTTTGGCGCGATGTCGTGTGCGAAGTGGCGCAGGAATATCCCGATGTCGCGCTCGACCATATGTATGTCGATAATGCCGCAATGCAGTTGGTGAAGTCGCCCGGCCAGTTCGACGTAGTGGTCACCGGCAATCTGTTTGGCGATATCCTTTCAGACCAGGCGAGCATGTGCGTCGGCTCGATCGGTCTGCTTGCCAGCGCCTCGCTTGGCGAGCGGCAGACCGACCACGGCACCTTCGGCCTTTATGAGCCGATCCACGGCAGCGCGCCCGATATCGCCGGACAGGGCAAGGCCAATCCGATGGCGACGATCCTTTCCGCCGCAATGATGCTGCGTCACAGCTTCGGCCGTGAAGCGGAAGCGGCGCGGATCGAGGCAGCAGTCGCTGCCGCACTGGCCGATGGCGTGCTTGGTGGCGATCTGGGTGGCGATGCAGGCACACAGGAAATAGGCGACGCCGTGGTTAGCAGATTGCTAACCACATCTTGAGATTTGCCTCCTAATGGGCTGTGTCATGGACATGACCCATCAAACGGCACAATTCGGCACGGATGCACCGGCGCAGAAGCTGGAATTGGCGATCGTTCTGCCAACGCTCAACGAATGCGGGAATCTCGCTCCGTTGATCGATCGGATTGCAGGCGCACTCGGCCAGTCGGGCTGGGAAGTGCTGGTGGTCGATGACAATTCTTCCGATGGCACTGCGGACGAAGCAAGGCGGATTGCACTGGACGACAGCCGCGTGCGCGTGATCCAGAGGATCGGCCGGCGCGGACTTGCCAGTGCGGCAATCGAGGGTTTCTGCGCCACCGCTGCGCCATATGTCGCGGTGATGGATGCGGATCACCAGCATGATCCGGCGCTGCTGCCGCAGATGCTGGCTGCGCTGAAATCGGGCGAAGCCGAAGTCGCGGTCGCGTCCCGTTTCGCAGAAGGGGCCAGCATGGAGGGCTGGGGGCGGCCTGACCGCGAGAAGCTGTCGGGAGCTGCCAACCGGCTTGCCCGCAAACTCACTGGCGTCGAGCTGAGCGATCCCATGAGCGGCTATTTCATGCTCTCATCGCAGACTGCCCGCTCGCTGGTTCCCCGGCTTTCGGGAATAGGCTTCAAGATCCTGCTCGATCTACTGGCGACCTCTGACGAGACATTGAAAGTAAAGGAAATTCCCCTGAACTTTTCCGCACGCCGCGAAGGCGAAAGCAAGCTTGACCGGGCCATCGCATTCGACTTTCTCGCCGGGCTTTACGACAAGACTTTCGGCAAGGTCATCCCCACGCGATTTGCCCTGTTCGGCACGGTCGGGGCGATGGGCGTCGTGGTCCACATGGCGGTGCTGTGGGCGCTGCTGTTCGTGGGCGGAGAAACTTTCACCCTGTCACAGGCAGTGGCCGTGATCTCCGCCATGAGCTTCAACTTCTGGCTCAACAACTGGCTGACCTATCGCGACCAGAGGCTCAAGGGTGCAACCGCGGTGGTGAAGGGCTGGATCGGTTTCTGCCTGACCTGCGCAGTGGGCGGCTTCGCCAATGTTGCTGTGGCGACGTTGCTCGAATTGCGCGGGCTTCACTGGATACTGGCTGCGCTGGCCGGAATTCTGGTCGGATCGGTCTGGAACTATGCGCTGTCGAGCCGCTTCGTCTGGGGCCGGTATTAGATTGCCGCCCGGGCGGGCGGTTTAGCGCCAACCGTCGATCCAGGTCCATTTCGCAAAGCTTTGCGGCCCCTCCAGCGCCGCTGCCGAAAGGATCGGATAGAAGATCGCGAACAGCGCGACGCTTAGCGCAAGGACACCCGCAACCTTCTTGCGATGGCCAGCGTGCCAGGCAGCATCGAGCGCCAGCGACAGCGCGGCGAGAAGGAAGAAACTCGGCACGAAATAATGGTAATAAAACTGGACCGATTTCGCCGCGAACAGCCACAGGCCCAGGCTTGCAGAATAGCCCGTTACAACCGCGATAGAGGCCCAGTCTCGCCGCATTATCCCATTGAAAAAACACCAGATGATCGCAGGAAGTCCCAGCAACATGGTGAGAGGATTGCCGACCAGCAGTATGCCACGCTGTGCGCCGTCGACGGGCTCGTAAAGATACCAGATTGCCCGCAGATTGAGCATCCAGTCGGGCCAGTTCGATTGATAGGGATGGGTTTTCAGCACCTGTGTCTGTAGCGCCAGCATCTCCTTGTGAAATGCGAACAGTCCGTCATCTGCCAATGGGCTGTTCTTCAAATCATAGGCCGGCATGAAGGTAAGCGCGTAAGCGGCCAGCGGCAGTGCGCCGAGCCAAAGTGCGGCCTCGATCAGCGAGATTCCGGGTACTGGCAAGCCACGCTGGCTGGTGAAAAGCCGCCGCCTCCCGGCAGAAAGGCGCGCAAGCAAGAAGGCCACGCCGGGCAGAACAGCCACGGGGATCGCGTTCCACTTGGCCGCCATCGCAAAGCCCAGGGCCACGCCGCACAGGATGAGCCGCATCCGACCAGTTTCGGGCTCTCGCAACGCGCCTGCGAATTGCCACGCGGCAATCGCGAGGAAGCTGGCCATGAAGATGTCCAGCATTGCAATGCGGCTTTGTACGAAGAGAGCGAATCCGCTTGCCAGCAGCAGACCGAAGGAGAGGCTGGCAAAGCGCGAAAGGCTGGCGAACCACATGGCCCGCATGCCTGCAAACAGCGCCAGCGTTCCCGCCGCGAGCGAGGCGATGCGCCAGCCGAAAGGGGTGTCGCCAAAGAGCGCGATACCCAGCGCAATCAACTCCTTTCCCAGCAAGGGGTGTTCACGGTTGATGTAATTGCCGCGCTCCAACAGCTCGCGCGCAGCGGGCAGGTAATGCACTTCGTCGAAATAGGGCGTGGAAGGCGTCGTGAGGCGAATCGCACACAGTGCAGCAAAGCCGATTGTGAGTGCGAGGCTCAGGCCAAGCGGGTCACGGGGCTGGGCAGGGGCCTGGCTCATCGGGCTCTGGATTAGTGCCCGTGCCTGCCGTCTGCAAGGCCCGGCTGTGAGCTGGCATCGAGCATAATATGGGCGGATCTGGCGCGAGCCTGATTCGCATTGGAGCTGAACCGCGCTTGCGACGAACGGCGGGAGATTGCTGTTGGTATCGGGCCCCGAAGGGATTGCAATGTCATGCTTTTGCTGCATTGCAGCGAGCGATAACTCAACTTGTCGCTCACCATGCTCATTTCATCGCAAACGTATCACATTTCTATACAAATCTGAAAGGGTTGTAGTGCGTTATGCGATGAGGTCAGATCGACCTCAGGATTCAGGAAGGGATCGCGATGCGTTTGAAAACTTTGGCTTTGGCCGCAGGTGCTGCAGCTCTGACTGTCACCCCGGCCGTAATTCAGGCTCGGGCTGCCGATCGTGCAGTCGCTCCGGTGACCGGTGAGCAGGAACTGGGTGGTGGCAGCGACGTCATCTATGCAGTTATCGCTGTTGCCATTCTCGGTGCATTCATCGCGCTTACCGCAAGCGATGACGATGTTGAGCCGCTGAGCCCGTAATTTACGGGTACCACAACGGTATTAGGAAGCGGGGCCATCGTGCCCCGCTTTTTCGTTGTGCGACCGGTCGACGCCGCCTAAACGGCGCGGCACTATGAAGAAAACGACCGGTATGGATCGGGCCGCGACCCGCAATTGGCGTGCAGCCACGCGCGCAGTGCGCGGCGGCACCTGGCGCAGCGAACACGGCGAAACGAGCGAGGCGTTGTTCCTCTCCTCGGGCTATACATATGACGACGCGGCAACCGTTGCCGCGCGTTTCGCGGGCGAAGCGGAAGGGATGACCTATTCGCGCCTGCAAAATCCCACCGTCGCCATGCTGGAAGAGCGCATCGCGCTGATGGAAGGCGCCGAGGCGTGCCGGGTGCAGGCAAGTGGTATGGCGGCCATGACGGCTGCCTTGCTATGCCAATTGTCGGTTGGCGACCACTGCGTCGCGGCCAAGGCGGCCTTCGGCTCCTGCCGCTGGTTGGTCGACCAGCTTCTCCCACGTTTCGGGATCGAGACCACGGTGATCGACGCCGCCGACAATGCGCAGTGGGATGCAGCGATCCGCCCGAACACCAAGGTCTTCTTCTTCGAGACGCCGGCCAATCCCACGCTCGACGTGGTCGATCTCGAATATGTCTGCAATCTGGCCAAAGCGCATGGCATCGTGACTGTGGTGGACAACGCCTTTGCCACCAGCGCGCTGCAGCGTCCGCTCGATTTCGGTGCGGATGTGGTCGCCTATTCTGCAACCAAGCTGATGGACGGGCAGGGCAGGGTGCTGGCCGGGGCCGTTTGCGGCAGCGGAGAATTCATCAACGATGTGCTGCTCCCGTTCCAGCGCAACACCGGCCCCAATCTCTCGCCCTTCAATGCCTGGGTGGTGCTGAAGGGGCTGGAAACGCTTTCGCTTAGAGCGGACAAGCAGAGCGAAAATGCGCTCGAGCTCGGGCGCTTCCTGGAAACGCGGGTCCCCCGTATGCTCCATCCCGGCCTGCCAAGCCATCCGCGCCACGATCTGGCGATGAAGCAGATGTCCGCAGCAGGTCCGATCTTTGCCTTCGATGTTGAAAGCCGCGAGAAGGCCTTTGCCATTCTCGATGCGCTTCAACTGATCGATATTTCCAACAATATCGGCGATGCGCGCAGCCTGATGTGCCACCCAGCTTCGAGCACCCATGCCAATATGGGCGAAGAAGCGCGCGTGGACATGGGCGTGACGCAGGGTTTGCTGCGTATCAATGTCGGGCTGGAAGATCCGCAGGACCTGATCGAGGATCTCGATCAGGCGCTCAAGTCAGCGGGATTCTGAAGGTAGGCCAGGCTTTTTGCCGGGCGATGGGCTGCGCGAGCAGCCTTGCCCGTCAGGTCTGCAGGTAGATCTCTTTTTCTTCTTCGATCACCAAGGGCGGGATCGGCATGAAGGGCATTACCGGCTCCAGCTTGTAGGACATGACCAGCCTGCCATAGCTCGCGCCGTTCGAGTATTTGCCGCGCGTGAATTCCAGCTTGGTGATCCCGCTCTGATCGACGCCGACGAACTTGTCCTTCGTTCTGGTATAGACCTGTTCAGCGGTTGCTGTGGGGTTGACCTTGGCCAGGCGCAGGCCTTCACCCATTGCATTGCGCATGGCACCGCCAGCGTGAAGGAACATGGCGAATTGCAGGATGCCGAGCAGCAGCGAGACCAGCACCGGAATGGCCATCGCGAACTCGAGACCGACCGTTCCCTGACGATCGCCGTTCAGCCTCTGGAAGAATCGGGTCAGGCGCATCATTGAAACCTCACTGTGCTGTCGCCGACGACCTTGACCGTGCCGGGATCTGTAACCGTCCGGCCCGAGAACATGCTGGCGAAGGATCTCCAGTCAAACTTGGTCGGAACATCTTCAAAGATCTGGACGAAGGCGTAACGTTCCGTCGTCTGGCCGTCGGCGCATTCGTCGGTGAAACTGCCCATCTTCACACCGTCGCATTCGAGCGTGAAGGTGACGGTCACATTCTGCTTCGAAACGCCGGCGGCGTTTGCGGCCTCGGTTACATAGTCCGCTGTATTGTTCGAAGTCGGACGTACAGCCAGGACGAAATCGGTTGTCCTCTGAGCAGCCTGCTCCAGATCGATCTTGGTCGCCACCAGCGTCGAGGCATCGACCATGCCCAGGAACATCACAAGCAGCACCGGCAAGGCCAGCGCCATTTCGATCAGGGCGACGCCGCTTTCATCACGCCGGAAGTGAACGGCAAATACGGATAGTTTGTTCGGAGTTCGCATCGGTCCTACTCCACAACCCTGATGATCTTGGAGGCGTTTTCAATTGTGGACGTATCGAACGGGCAGCTCGACGAGTCATAGTCGAGCGAGGACTCACCGCCGAAGTTGACCGTGCTGGCGACCAGCAACAGGCAGTCCGCATGCTGGCCCGCGTTGCCGTTGAACTGCACGTCGCCATTGGGCATGTAGACGATGCCTTCGAGTCCAAGGTTCGAGCCGCCGTTGATGGTGCTGGTATGCGTGGAGCCGATCTGATCCTGGTAGATCAGAACCCCGTCCCATTCGCTCGTGTCGTCGTCAGTCGCCGTAAGGTCGACCGTTGCGCTACCGGAGATGTCGAGATTGGCCATCTTGCCGGCGTTGGCTCCAGTCAGGATTATGGTGACGTCATGGCCCGTTATCTTCGCGCCTGAGTTTATTTTGAAATCGCCGCCATCGATGATGTAGACGCCCGGCCTCATGGTCAGAGTGCCCTTTACATCCAGGCCGCCGCAGATCTTCGTAATCCCATCGCCGTCCTGGTCGGACACGGCGTAGTTTGGATTACTGTTACCGCCGATAGTTGTCCTGTCGCTCGGAGCGATAGCAACACCGCTCTTGGACGAGTTGTCGCAGGGCGCACTTGGAACCGTTAGACCGCGCGAGGCGAGGGGGTCTTCAACCTCATTGCTGTAAGGCAAGAGCTGAGTGTTGGGATCGATGTTTGAAGGGTCATAGTCGATCCCTCCAACTGCGTTGATCGGTTGCGCCTTGAGGTAGGACGTACCGTCGAGTTTGACTGCCGGGCTGCTCTTGGAGTTTGCAGCAACGCCGCAACCCAGATTGACCTGTGCCGAACCCGATACGCCGATTCCGACGCCGGTCTTCTTGAGAGAAATCACGCAGTGTTCGCCTTCGCCGATCGCGGTCGCGACCGAGCGTACCCGGATCGTGGCCGGGCTGCTCATGAACACGCTGGAGAACGGCAATGCCCTGCTGGTCGTGGCGATCACTTCGATCGCCAGCTTGTCGCCAGTAAAGGCACCTGTCGAGGGCGGGTTCTGCAGTGTCTCGAGAGTGTAGTTGCTGTTGGTCGTGCGTTCGAGCGCCAGCTTGGCTGCGGCCTCCCAGTCTTCGCTGCGATTGAGCGAGAGCGCACCGGCCATCGAAGCGGAATCGACAGTCTGCTGCATCTGGCGCTTCCAGAGATACCATTGCGTCGCATCGACCGCGATACCGGCAGAACCGACCAGGGCGGCCGTCCCACCAGCCACCATGATCAGGATATTGCCTTTTTGGTCCCGCGCGAGACGTTTCAAATGCTTAAGCATTGGCCAACCTGCCCCTCAGAGTTTCCTTCAGGATGCACTCTGCTCGCGCGCAGCTAAGGAAATCATAGGAAACGGGGTAAATACAGTGTTAACCAACGCCCCGATCACGGGGGAAACACAGTGCGGGGTTGAAGGGAATATTTACCCTAAGGCCCTGATTTTGAGAGATTGCATATGACCAGGCGCGTTGAACTCATCTTCGATTTCGTCAGTCCCAACGCCTATCTGGCGTGGTGGCCCCTTCGCGAAATAATCCGGCGCACAGGTTCCGAACTGGATATCTATCCCGTTTTTCTCGGCGGAATGCACAAATTGACGGGCAATGCGCCCCCCATGGTCCGCGACGCGGAGATCAAGGGGAAGAACGAATATGCCATGCTGGAGATGCGGCGCTTCATCGCAAAGCATGATCTCGACCGCTTTCGCATGAACCCGGCGTTTCCCTTCAACTCGATCGCGCTGCAACGCATGCTCTTTGCGGCCGACCAGGATGGGCGGGGGGTGCAGATGGTCGAAGCACTGCTTCCCCCGATCTGGGAGCAGGAGATGGACGTGAACGACATGCAGGCCGTCCGTGCCGCGCTGGAGGCGGCCAAGCTCGATGCGGACGATTTGATCGAGCGCGCGCAGACCGAAGAGGTCAAGCAGGGATTGATCGAAAACACCGCCAACGCAGTGACGCGCGGTGCTTTCGGTATCCCCACCATGTTCGTCGGCGAAGAGATGTTCTTCGGCAAGGAGCGCCTTGGCCAGATCGAGGAAGAGCTGGAAAAGGGTTGAGCGCTCTCGCCAGTATCTACAGCCGGTCCATTCTCAGCGAGGCCATGTCCCCGATCCACGCTTTCTTGAGTGCTGCCTCTGCGGCGCGCGCTTCCAGCCTGTTGCCGAGCTTGGTTTCAGCCTTTGCCAGTCCGTAAAGCGCCCAGCCGTTGTTAGGCGACTGGAACAGCGCTTCGCGGAATGCGGCCTGCGCTTCCTTGTACTTGCCCGCCTTGTAGAGCGAAGCGCCGAGCGATTGCGCCACCGGATAATACCAATAGGGCGGCTCGTTATAGGGCACGGTCTTCTCGATCGCCTGAGCCTGGCGATAATACGCGGCGGCGGCATCGTATTTCCCGTCGGCATGAGACTTGCGCCCCTGCGCCACATGGATCGCCAGCTCGACGATATCGGGGGCTGGGAAGCCTGCCTCGACCATCGATTGAATGCCAGGAGCTTCTTTCAGCGCGCGCATCTCGGCGATTTCCGCATCGAATCCCTCGCTGTTGCCGGTGCGGGCATAAGCGACCGCGCGGGCGTAATGCCGCATGGCATCGACATAGCTGAGATTTGCCTTGTCGGCCGTCAGCGCCAGCACCGCCGCGGGCGATGAAAATTGCGTCATGGCGAAAGCGGGCGCGGCATGGATTGCCTGGACCCACGGCAGTTGCCTGGCGATGTCCTCGTCCAGGATACGCTTCAACCGTTCGGTCTCATTGGCGACCGTCATCAGATCGCCGGCCATCTGGGCCGAAGTCAGGAGGAAATGGACGTTATGCGGGTAATAACCGAAGCGATAGAGCCCGTCGTCGCCCGCCACGCTCAGATATTTCTCGTCCGCGCGCGCGGCCTTGATATTGGCCGTGATCGAATCCGTGTAGCGGCCGATGCGGTAATAGATATGCGCGGGCATATGCACGAGATGGCCCAGCGCTGGCGGAGCGTCATCGACGAGCCGGTCAGCGGCAGCCTCTGCCTTGGTCGGATCGGGGCTGTTCTCCATCAAGTGGATGTAGAGATGCGAGGCTTGCGGATGATGCGGATTGTTGGC
Source organism: Altererythrobacter sp. (assembly GCF_050299635.1). Taxonomy (NCBI): domain Bacteria; kingdom Pseudomonadati; phylum Pseudomonadota; class Alphaproteobacteria; order Sphingomonadales; family Erythrobacteraceae; genus Altererythrobacter; species Altererythrobacter sp. The sequence continues at coordinate 14,811 of NZ_JBNKWF010000033.1, read as the reverse complement.
GATTGCGCGTTCGATCAGCGCAATGGCAGTCTTGATCTGCGGACGCGCCTCGCGCGTGATCGGATCCCAATAATCCCACGGCGTGGTGTTCATGGCGGATTCTGCCGCCAACACAGCGATATCGCTGCTGGCGGGAAAACGCTCGGCGATGGCGATCATCTTGGTCGAATAATCCCGTTCCAGCGCACTCCGATCGGCATCAAGATCATCCGGAAAGCGCGCTGCCATGGCAGAGATCAGCGCCTTTTCGACTTCACTTGAATCGGCGGAAAGCCGCTGCGCCTGCTTCACGGCGAAGATCGCCAGGCGGTTCTGTTCTTCGCTCATCCCCGAGTTGATGTTCAACCCGTTGGCATAGGCTTCACCCCACCAGCACATGGCGCATTCGGGAGCGAAACCGCGCGCCTTGCGAAAGGATCGGGTGGCGGCGGCGTGGTTGAAGCCAAAGAGCAGGGCCACGCCCTGGTCGAAATAGCGGCGTGCTTCCCCGGAAATGCCGGTTACTCCGATATCCGAAGTGGGAAGGCCGGAGTAGAGAGGAAACGCATTTGCGCTCGCCTGCGACATCAGTGGCATCGCGGCGGCAAGCTCGAGTCTGGCATCAAGTGCCAGGCCGCCTGCATCGATTCCGCGACACGCCTTCCTGCCGGCGAGTGTCGGATCGAGCGCTGCCATCCGCAACTCGTCCGAAGTGTCTGATTCGCGGTCGATCGCATTCCAGCCGACGCCCGTGGTGCCGAGCAATGCAGCGGTTATTCCGAGTAATCTCAGCATGTTGATGTCCCCCTTGGTAAAACTAGAGGCGACCCGGATGCTGTTTCTTTTCTTGCTTGTGACCGGGCCATAGCATCGCGTGCGCAATGTGCCAAAAATGCGGCGGGATTCGCTTGAAGGTGGATTATCCGCCGTCCCCCCCTTGCCGCAGCAGGCGTAATTGCTACCTTGGAAGCACCATGAAAGAGCTCTTCCAACACGCTGCGACGACCGACGGGGTCACCGTGCGGGTTGCTGTGAACTTTCTGCCGGAACAGTCTCATCCCGAAGCGGGGAAGTGGTTCTGGGTCTATCACATCAGGATCGAGAACGGCAGTCACGAGCCCTTGCAACTGCGCACGCGCCATTGGCGGATCACCGATGCGCGCGGCATGGTCAACCATGTCGACGGCGAAGGCGTGGTGGGCGAACAACCGATGCTGAAGCCCGGTGAAAGCCATGACTATGTTTCGGGCTGCCCGCTCGCGACGGCACATGGCTCGATGGAGGGTTTTTATACGTTCTACCGCGATGATGGTTCGCAACTTGAGGTGCGGATTCCCTTCTTCCCGCTGGCGGCCCCGGCAACCGCCGATTGAGGGTTCTTTCCCGTGATTTCGGCACCGTCTTCGACTGTGCTTTGCATCCGCCACCTGAGCACCGATTTTCCGCGCAATCGCATCGCTACTTGAGCGCGGGGGCATCCCTCACTAAATCGGCCTTTCCATGAAGCGTACACACCTGCCCTTGAACGCCCTGCGCGTCTATGATGCTGCAGCACGGCACCTTTCCTTCACGCGCGCCGCTGATGAGCTGGCGGTGACGCCCGCTGCCGTCGGGCAGCAGATCCGTGCGCTGGAAGATCACCTCGGCGTGGTGCTGTTCCGCCGGACCAGCAAGGGACTGGAACTTACGGAGGAAGGTTGCGCGGGTCTGGACGCCTTGCGTGAAGGCTTCCTGCGCTTTGAGGAAAGCGTTCAGGCGATGCAAGCGGGGCAGGCATCCGACCGCTACACCATTGCCGTTCCGCGCGAATTCTACGCGCAGTGGCTGAGTACGCGCCTTGCGTCGTTTCAGGCGCAAAGTCCCCAGACGCAATTCCATCTCGTCGCTGACGAGAACGCCGATTTTACCGAGGCCAACCTCGACGTCGCGATCAGGCTCGTTGATGGGCCGGGCGAACTTGAGGGCGTGCAACTCGCCCCGGCAGAAAAGGTCGTGGTCGCTGCCCCGGGCGGTGCCGATGGCTGGATCGAATGGCCAGGTGCGAGCCTGCCTGATGGAGAGCAAGCGACCGTAAAAGCCGGCAATCCGGGGCAGGCGCTCAGCTCGGCAGTTGCGGGCATGGGCCGCGCAATCCTTCCGCGCCTGCTCGTGGCTGAAGCGGTCGAGGCGGGCAAGCTCGAGATTCTGGAAGGCCCCGATCCGGGCCGCCGCTCATACTGGTTGGTCGCACCCTTGCCGCAATGGCGGCAGAAGAAGGTCAAGGCGCTGGTCGCGCATCTGACGGCTTAGCGAGCCCTGACCCTGGACCGATGACTGCCTAGCGGCGGCGCTTCCGCTTCGCGGTCCAGCGCCACAGACCCCACAAGATGGCAATATTGAGCAGCGGCGCGCCCAATCCGATTATAAGCGGGAAGGGGTCGGGCAACTCGATTCCCAGCAAATTCCACGGGAGACCGAACGGCAGTAGGTAGATGCCGGCAAGCGGGTCCGGTGATTGCCCGAACAATCCCAACATGTTGCTGGCGAAAATTCCGAGCGCGACAAGGAAGGCAAGTAGGAAGCCCCAGAAAATCCACTTCATTGCCTGCTCCTCCTGCGTCGCTGCGCAACTCGTTACAGGGGCAGGGCACCCACTGCACTTCCCAGAGTAGCGAGTGACGCGAGGCTGGCAAGCATGGCGACCAGAGTCACGCTCATAGTTTCGGCAAATCGCTTCGTGATGATGATCGGTTTGGCCACCTTGCGAAAGCGCTCTTTGTATTGCGGATGCTCGGTACCCATCCAGCGGTCCCACCAGGTGAAATAGAGCCCGAAATTGTGGTTTCCTTCGCTGTGGTGAAGGTCGTGATGGGTTGTGGTGGTCAGCCAATCGAGCCATTTGCTGTCGACCCAGCCTGCCGGGTGGACCTCCACGCCCGCGTGGCCGATCACATTGCGCAGGATCATCCAACCCAGAAAGAAGAAGATCGCAAAGTCGCTATAGGCAACGCCGAAGAAGGCGGCGATCAGCAGGTAGAGTGGCATGAAGGCGCTCTCTGCAATCCCTTCCCAGGCAGAGAAGCTATAGGCTGCCCAGGAGGTGGGCGTGCGCGACTTGTGGTGATGCAAATGCGTGGCGCGGAACAGGCGCTTTGTGTGCAGCGCGCGGTGCATCCAGTAAAAATAGGTATCATGCGCCAGCGCAATCGCCGCGATCTGGAGCGTGAATATGGCCATGCCGACCGGCTCTTCGCGGACATCGATTATGCCCGTCTCGATCATCAGCACGGTCGCCATTCCGGTCAGTGCGAAAAAGAACACCGTTCGGAACGACGAGCTGATCTCGCGAATATAGTCCTTTCGCGTGGGCCGCCGCCGCTGGATACGCCGCGCATCGGCCCAGCTCTTGGCCAGCCACAGGATCAGCGTCAGCGCACCTGCCGCTACCAGATAACGGCCCAGATCGAAGGTGAAGGTCGAGACGAAGTGATCCTGCGTTCGCTCGATCCAGTATTGTGCTGTATTGTGTTCCATGTCTTTCCACTCGGGCTTGAATTGCTGTCCCGGATGGCTTTTGGCGCGGGTCGCGCAAGATTGCCTCGCAAACCCGCAAAATGCCGTGCGATTTCGGAATCGATTGCGTTTTTCCAGATTTGACCGGTCAGGGCGAAGCGGGTTCGGCGCCGAGGGCGTCCCTGCGGTAATCGGTAGGTGTCATTCCCGTTTCGGCACGGAATGCACGGTTAAACGTCGGCAGGGAATTATAGCCGAGATCCATTGCGATCGTGAGTACCGGCAGATTGACATCCGCCTTGTCAGCGAGTTTCGCGCGCGCTTCGGCGATGCGGTGGCGATTGAGGAATGCGGAAAAGTTGCGATGGCCAAGCCGCCGGTTGATCAATGCGCGCAAGCGATGTTCCGGCGTGCCGAGATGCTGTGCCAGGGCGGCGATCGTCAGGCCCGGCGTGCGATAATAGCCTTGCGACATGGCCTGTTCGAGCTTCTCCTGCAACACTGTCTCGGAAGGTGAAAGCGGGGCCGCATCGGGTGGTGCGGGGTGATCGCGCTCGGTCTCGACCAGAAGCTCCGGATCGGTCCGCAGCAGGACGAAGCCGGAAAACATAGCAAGCGCCAGGATCAGAAGCGAGTTGATCAGCTGGATCGGCGGATATGGAATCGCTCGCCCGATGATCGATTCGAACAGCAGGATTCCGCCCGATTGCGCTGCGAACAGGATTGGCAGCCAGAGACGGACCAGGCGCCGCCGTTCGACGAGATCGTCAGCCCGGCCGGTAAAGGCGGCGATGAACAGATCCGCCACAAGGCCCAGCGAGAGGATATGGATGGCATAGAAGCCAATCGGGTCTGTTTGAGGCACAAATGCACCGGCAAACCAGCTCAGCCCCAATAGGACAACAATCCCCCAGATGAGTGGTTGGGGCGGTTCCCGTTCAAACAGCCGCCGCGCGAATATCCAGACCCAGAAGGGCGTGAACAGCGACATGAGGTCGATGAAATGGTGATAAGGCCAGTCGAGCCGGAACGCCGGAGAGGAATTGAGCAAATAGGCCACGGCTCCGGCCAGCAGACCGGCGAGCGCGATCTTGATCGGGCGGCGCACCTGTCCGGCAAGGAGCAGGGTGAGCAACAGCAGGCTCGCCCCTGTCGCGATCAGCCGAACTGCGCTGTCCAGAGTCTCAATCATCGGCAGGAGCCTCTGAAACGGGTGGATAAAACCCATACGATCCAGAGTTCGGCTGGGTCTGCTTGTCCATCTGCCCTGCGCTATCAGGAAGGAGTTGAAAGCGATACACGATCATTCACCGGATCGTATTCCACCGTCAGACCGGCACCGCGCAATTCATAGAACGGGATGAATCCGGTCTCGGTCGCAATTGCGCCAGCGATCCGTTTGGGTAGCAATTCCCTCTTGGCACCGAGTGCCTTGGCGACGGAAGCGGTCGCAATCAGGATTTGCGCGCCTTCCTCGATCCTGATGGTCGCGGCCCCCGCGCTCACGCCGTCCACATACAGAGACTTGCGCACTTCAAGGCTGCCGTCGGATCTGTCGTACTGCGTCTGGCTGGGTTCGAGAGTTGCAATGTCATACTCGACCGGCAAGAACTCGCCTGGACCAAGATCCGCAGCTGGCGCTGGATCTGGCTGCGCCATCTGCGGAGCTTCGCTGCTCACCGCTTTATCGGCCAGTACCTCGTCCTGTTTTGTCGGGCTGATACGAAGCTCACCCTCTCCCACGAGCCTGGAGTATTCCTCGATGGCAATGTCGCTGGTTTGCGGAAGCGCGATGCGTTGAGGATAGCCGCCATGGCTGGAAGTGTTGCTATCGACCGAGTGTTGCGATGTGGGAAGCGGCGCGGACCAGTTCAGCGTGGCCGCCCAGGCAAACGCGATTACCAGCAGCAAAAGGATGCGCGGTGTGCGATCGAGCACATTCTCGAACCATGCATGCCGGCGCGCGTGGGCTTCCACAAAGCTCATTGGCTTATGATGCCTCCGAAAAGCATGTCTGTCACGTCAGGAACGGCTTGCCGCCAGCTTAGCCCGGCGTTGGTGCTGAGGCGAAGTGCGGCATCCATGCTGCAGCTATGCCGCCCGCAGCTATGGCCACGCCATAAGGAAACTTCGCGAAAATGCCTTCGCGGCGCGATCCGGAAAATGGCGGGAGCCGCTTGATGACGAGCCAGCCGAGGATTGTGACGATGCCCATGATCGAAACCCACAACAGCAGGTTCAGTCCATCGTCCAGGGCGAAATATGCGGCTGCCCCTGCGTAGAATTTGGCGTCCCCCCCGCCAAACGCGCCGATCGAAAAGAGAGCCATGCCAACCAGCAATGCGACAAGGCCATGGGCGGCGTGCCAGCCCAATGCTGTGAGTCCACCAATGCTGAAGGCGTAGCTCAGCCCGAAAGCGAACAGCAACAGCGCCAGCCAATTGGCGAGGCGCCGCTGCCGGATGTCGGTCAATGCGCCATATCCGAGCAGGAGCGTGAGCCCCGCCGGCCACATCAGCGCGATATTCAAGCGCTATTCGCCCGTTGCGGATTCCGCACCCAGCGGGATGCGCAGCGGATAGCTTGACCCTCGCGGGCGGGTTGAACCAGCTTTGCCCGGTTTGGCCAGGCTTATGCGAACCGGATAGGACTCATTGGAACCCGCTATGCCTTGAAAGCTGATCTGCGATGCGGACGAAACATCCGCTTCCTTTGTGCTTTCAGGCGTATCGGTAAGCAATTCCTGACTGTTATCTTTCTTGTCAGGATTGCGGCTGGCAACCGAGGGCATGGCGCCTTGAGAATTGGAGCCATGTGCAGAACCGGTTGCAATGTGAATCTCGTGTTTCGACGTGTGGACGATCTGGGCCGCCGGGGTTTCCAGCGTTACCGCACCCATACGCTGCGTCCGCGGGGCAGATTGCATCAGGCCCTGTGCCTCTGCGGCCTTTTCGGCTGCGGCGAGCTGGGCCTCCGCTTCCTTCTGCCGCATGGCCAAGGCACGTGCCGAATTGCCGAGCGACGAATTGTAGAAGCGTTCAAGATTGGCGGCGAACTTCGGGTTTGCGCCATCGAGCGACAGCGCCATCTTGAAATAGCGTTCAGCCAGATCGGCCCGGCCAAGCTTCGCATAGGCCACGCCCAGGCCGTTGAAGGCATCGGGTGCGACTTCCTCGTTCGTGGCGGCCAAGCGGAACTGCTGGATCGCATTGGCGGGATAGCCCGCCTTCAGCGCCATGCGGCCCTTCTCGAGCTCTTCCATGCCAAAGACCGGCCCGCTGGCCTGTGCCAGCCGGGCATCGTCCCGCGGCCCGAAGCCGAGCTTGCTGATGAAACTCTGGCACCCCGAAAGCGCTACAACGGCGAGCGCGCAGGTCGAAATACGTGCTAGTTTCTTCATCTTACAAATCCCCCATCATGGCTGGAATGACTTCGCGGATCGACATGACGATCGCGGGTAGTGCGATCACGCCGATCATCGTCGGAAGCATGAAAACAACGAGCGGAATGGAAAGGAGCACCGGCAGGCGGTGCGCCTTCTCTTCCGCGCGCAGGCGGCGCGCCTCGCGCATTTCCGAAGAATAGACGCGCAAGGTGGTGGCGAGGCTGGTACCCAGCTTGTCGGACTGGATCAGCAGCGTCGCAAATGAGCGGATTTCATCCACGCCAGCGACCTCTCCCAGCTTGCGCAGCGCGTCTTCGCGGCTGGCACCTGCGCGCATCAGGAGCGTTGTCTGCGTCAGCATCCCGGAAATGCGGGGATGCGAGGACGCCATCTCGCGCCCCACGCGGTCCAGGGTCGCTTCCAGGCCCAGGCCCGCTTCGACGCAGACCAGCATCAGATCCAGGCAATCGGGGAAACCGTTGACGATTTCAGCCCGCCGACGTTCTGCCTTGGCGCGAACGAACAGATTGGGAATGTACAGGCCCAGCAGAGCCAGGAAGGCGCTGGTGAAGTAAAGGCGCGTTAGTGTTGGCGGTTCCGACTGAAAGCTGGAAACAAGGATGAACAGGCCCGGCAGGGCGAAGATCATCATCAAGCGGATCAGCGTGTAGGCACGCGGCGCGGAGGTTGACATGTAGCCCGCCGCCTTGAGCTGCTTCGAAATCTCGCTTTCGGCAGTATCGCCGAGGTTCAGGCCGGCCTTTTCGACTTCCCTCACGATCCTGGCCCAGGCGCCTTCGCTGCGCTGGCGGGTCAGGGATTCGTTCGTGGGTGAGGACGTGTCTCCCCCAAGAGTTGCCAGTTCGCGGGACACGCGCATTCGGCGCGACACAATACCGCTCACAACGAACACTGCGATTGCGACCAGCCCGAATATCAGCAGCAACACGATGCCGCGGAAAGCCCAGTTGGATGATACGAGGTCAAGCATGTCAGACCTTCAGATCGACCAGCCGACGGATGATGTATACGCCCAGCACATACATGATCAGCAGCGAGATCGCCCCGTAGATGAAGATCGGGTCACCCGAACTTTTCAGATAATATTGCGGCGTCGAAATGAAGATCGAAACGAAGCCGAACACCGGAAGGACGCTGAGCATCCAGGCGGTCATGCGCCCTTCGGAGCTGAGCGCCTTGACCTTCAGGAACATCTGTTGCCGGTCGCGGATGACCTTGGAGATATTGTCCAGGATCTCCGCCAGGTTGCCGCCCGTCTGGCTCTGGACCGAAAGCGAGACGACGAACATCTTCATGTCGTCAAGTTCCCATCTTTCCGCCATGTGCTCAAGCGCGCCGATCAGATCGGCGCCATAGGCCACTTCGTCGCTGATAATGCCGAATTCCGATCCGATCGGGTCCTCCATCTCGTTGGTGAGGAGGTCGATCGCCGAAGCGATCGGATGGCCTGAGCGAAGTGCGCGCACGAAGATGTCGAGTGCAACCGGGAACTGTTGCTCCATGCGTTTGCGGCGCATGTCTGCCATTCGCCCCAGGATGAGCAGCGGCAGGCCGAAAGCCAGCGCAATGCTGAAAGCGGCGGCCAGCAGGATCACGCCCACGTTCAGGGCGGTGCCGAAAAAGGCAGTGGCCAGGATCACGATCAGGAATGTGCCCACTGTGCCCAGAACCATGAACAATATGAATTGTCCGAGCCGGAAGGGAGCGTTGGCGGCGAAAATGGTTCGCTCCAGGCCATCGACCCAGGTGCCCAGGAATCCGGGCAGTTCGGTGCCGCCTTTCGGCCTGTTCTTGATAAGCTGGCCGATCACCGCCTCGCGGTCCTGGCCCGCGCTGATCATCCGCAAACGCTTGTTGACGGCGCCGCGGTGCGAATGCGTCTTTGCGTAAGACGCAGCACCATATTGAACGACCAGAAATACCCCCGCGAAGATCGCGAGCAGGATGAAGATGCGGATGATCTCGGTCGTCATGGATCAGTCCAACTTCAATTCGGGCCGGAACAGTTCAGACGGAAGCCTGATGCCATAGGCTTCAGCGTCCTGCAGGAATTTTGGCCGAATGCCGGTTGCTTCGAAGTGACCGACGACCATTCCGTTCTCGTCGATCCCTTCCTTTTTGAAACGGAAGATCTCCTGCATCGTAATCGTTTCGCCTTCCATGCCGGTCAGCTCGGAAAGGCTGGTGACCTTGCGGCGACCATCGCTGAGACGCGAGACTTGAAGAACCACGTTGATGGCAGACGAAATCTGCGCACGGGCGGCGCGCTGCGGCATGTCGATTCCGCTCATGCCGATCATCTGTTCGACACGGCTGAGCGAGTCGCGCGGATTGTTCGCGTGAACCGTCGTCATTGATCCATCATGGCCGGTGTTCATGGCCTGGAGCATGTCGAACGCTTCCCCAGCGCGAACCTCGCCAACGATGATGCGATCGGGGCGCATACGCAGCGCGTTCTTGACCAGGTCGCGCTGGCTCACTTCGCCGCGGCCCTCGATGTTGGGCGGGCGCGTTTCCAGCCGCGCGACATGGGTCTGTTGCAGCTGGAGTTCGGCCGAGTCCTCGATCGTGACGATCCGCTCTTTCTCGTCGATGAAGCTCGAGAGGGCATTGAGCATCGTCGTCTTACCGGAGCCGGTACCGCCTGAAATCAGCACATTGCGGCGCGAGCGAACGATGGCTTTGAGCACTTCGCCCATCGCCTCGGGCACCGAGTCCAGATCGATCAGCTTCTGCATGCTGATGGGGACCTTGGCGAACTTACGAATGGAAAGCAGCGCGCCGTCCAGTGCCAGCGGCGCAATGATCGCGTTGACGCGCGAACCATCCTTCAGGCGCGCATCGACATAGGGCGAGCTTTCGTCGATCCGGCGTCCCACGGCGCTCACGATCTTCTGAATGATGCGCATCAGATGCTTTTCATCCTGGAAGCGCGTCGGGACCCGTTCAAGAAGGCCGCTCCGTTCGATGAACACCGTCTCGGCGCCATTGACCAGGATATCCGTGATGCTCTCGTCCTTGATCAGCGGCTCCAGCGGGCCGAGGCCGAGGAGTTCGTCCATCACCTCGTCAACGAGGTTGGCACGCTCTTCGCGGTTGAGCGGCTGGTCGAAAGTGACCAGCAGTTCCGGAACGATGCCGGCGATTTCCGCCTTGATCTGCTCTTCCGGAAGCTTGTCGAGCATCGACAGATTGATCTTGTCGAGCAACGACTGGTGGATCGCCATGCGGATTTGAAGCAGGCTTTCCTCGCGTTCCGATATCTGCGGATGCAGCGACACGACCTGAGCGGGCGCCGCCTCCTCCTTTACGACCGGGGTGCTTTCAACCTCCGGCACTTGCGTATCTGCGCGCTTGATCTTCCACATGCTACATTGCCTCCGTCAGGCGATCCGCTAAAAGATCAGCTAAGTTTCTTATATCTTTGCTGAATTTGCTGCGTTTATGGATTGCATCGACCAGTTCGCCCTGATCCTGGGCGGTCTGGATCGTACCCTGTTCCTCGGTAATCGTCGCGAGGATGGGATGTTTGAGAGCGTCTTCCGCATCGCTGGCACTGATCGTCTTGAACAGCTTCTTTTCGACCCGGTTCAGCACGATCTGGATCGACTGGCGTGCGATTCCCATCGACAGCAGGAAGTCGAGATAGCGCTTCGCATGGCGCAGGCTGGGAATGGTGAGGGTTCCGACCATCAGCGTCATATCGGCGGCGAAGACGGTGGAAAGCGACCAGTTCGTGAGGGTCGACGGCAGGTCGACCAGAACCACGTCATAGTGACGGCGGGCGATCGCGATAACGCGCGACAGCTCGTCGAAATCGATCGCCTCGATTGGAAGAATTTCGCTTGGCGCGGCAATCACGTCAACTTGCGCATTTCCCTGACATGCGACCGCCCCGAGCAGATCGTCATCGAGCCGCCCTTCGGTTTCGAGCAGATCGGACAGCGTCATGCGCGGCGTGCAGCCGAGATAGGACGAGACATCGCCTGACTGCAGATCGAGATCGATCACGCAGGCGCGGCAACCTTCTCCCATGTCGCTCGCCAATTGTGCCGCGAGGTGCGTAGTTATCGTGGTGGCACCGCTGCCGCCGAGCGTCTTCAGCACGGTAATGAACGGTGCGAGCTCGACCTGCGTTTCGGGTGCGATCTGGCTCGCAGTATCGGCTATGGCGGTCACCAGTTCATCAATCGCGAAGGGGAGGGCGACGATGTCGCTCACTCCATCCCGCAGCAGCTTGCGCGAGGTCGCAAAATCGACCTCGGCCAGTCCGGCAATGACGGGCACGTTGGGCATTCCCTTGCGCAGGCGATCCACTCGTTCGAGCGAATTGCGCGACGAAGGATCGACCTCGATCACGATAATGGATGCCGTTGCAAGCGTGCCCAATGGGAGCGGATCCTCGATCCCGCATTCAACCATCGACAATTGACCGGCAATCGGGGCAAGCCCGGCCAGCGTTCCGCCGTCAGCAACCACATGCACACCCTGTGGCAATTCTACCGCCTGGCTCATCGGTGCCTCATAGATATCTTCAAGTCTTCCCATCATGTTTCTCAGTTCGAATAGCAGACATCGGGATCGACGCAGCTCAGGTCCTCTGCGGTCAAGGAATAGGCAAAGTCCGGCAGACCAACCGAGCCGATCGGCGAAAGTACGACCGAATTGTATGTCATGTTCTGCAAGCGAACCGTAATCAGTGGTGCGATGTCAGGCCCATTGGGGTCACCCGCGTAACCAAGGCCGGAACCGCTATATTCAACCACGATATTGCTATCCTGTATCGAAGGCAGGATCTGTTTCATGCGAGCGCTCAACCGACCGAATGCGGCGCTGTCGTATGTGGTGCCGGGGCAAGGCGAAGTGGTGCATGTGCACCCACTGCTCGTACATGTGATCTTGCCCAAAGCGCCAACCGGGATACGGTCGCCTTGTTCTATCAAAACTCCACCCACAGATGTGTTCACATAGCTGGTAGTCGCAATCTCGGTCGCAAGCGGGTCCGTCACAGCGACCCAGCGCGCGCCGATTTGGGTTGCTTTCTCAGCCTGGTTCAACCGCCACGCGTAAATGCCTACATCGAATGTGCCGAGTACGAGCAGCAACAGCAGCGGCAAGACGAGCGCAAATTCTGCGGCAAGACCGCTTTCATCCTTGAACATGCGTGTGATCGTAACGGTCATCTCTAGAATCCCATCACGGTTGCTTGCTGGGCGCCACCAAGCGATGCGCTGTTGGTGATCACGCCAAGTCCGTTGAACAGGGAATCGTAGTTGAAGCTGGTCGAAATGTTGACCTGGGGTGCAGGTTCCGATGTTTCATAGATACCCGTCTCGGCTTCAGTTGCACTCGGGCACGTTACACTGACGGCGATGTCACCGTCCGCCCAGCCGGTCACCCGGGCATTCCCTCCAGAAATCTGGCCCGTACGGACAAGATTCTTGACTTCGCCAACCAGCGCCGAATCGATATAGGCCGAGCCGTTCCGGCAGTTGATGTCGTCGAAGCTGTGCCGCGCGGCAAAACGGGCGCCATCGCGCAGTCCCTTGAAGACCTGGTGGTCCTGGTACATGTAATGCCCCGCCTCGAACGCAGTAAACATGAGCAAAAGGGCGAGCGGCAGGAGCAACGCCATTTCGGAAGCGGCAGCGCCTTCGCGGCAAGAGAGGAAACAGCGCATCATCGCTATTTCACCAGATAGGGGACGTCGCGACGGATCGTGATGCCGTCGGTAGAGCCCGTTCCTCGCGTAGTGTTTTCGGCAATGATCTCGACGTAGAGTTCGTCCTTGCCGGTGAAATGCTTGCCATTGTACTGCCTGTCAGCGGCAACCTGCACCAGGAACACGTCCACCCATTGGACCACCGGCACATTGGTCGAACTTCCGCTTACGTTTTCCTGTTCGCAGTTTACCACCGCAACCGACAGCTTTCGACGATCGGGTGATGAGATTGGGGTATAGCCGTGCGCCTGGCTGCACACCGAGCTGCCTTTTCCCAACATGCTGGCCGGTGTGCTTTCGCTGCTTGTGTAGGGCTGGTCTCCGAGAACCGTCACGCCATCGACAATGGTACCGGCCTTGCTCTCCTCCCATTTATAGACTTCAAAGCGACTGATTGTGTCGATCGTGTGGTCCAGCGAACCATCGCCATCCAGATCGAGCAGTGCACTTGCGAGGTTTGTCTGCCAATCCGAGTGCCCCCAGCGCGTGTTGTCGCCGCGTATGTAGTTTGTGCGGAAATAGGCATCGCGATCCCACACGCCATCGCCGAAATTGCCGTTGACGTCCCAGCAATCTCCAGGAGCACCATCGTAGACCGCGTGGCAAATATCTCGCGGATGTCCCATGCTCTTTGGAGTGTGGGTGTAGGTCGTGGTGGCATCTACTGGCAGATAGGCATCGCCAAGGAAATTGGGGCTCGCGCCTTCGTAAGGCAGCTGCCAGCCGGTCTTGTCCACCTCACAGGTCTTGCCGCTGCCCGGCGTTGAAGCTGCGGGACGGACCATGTCCTTGCGCACATTGATCGCAGAGGGGCAATCCCCGCCGGTTTCGCAAGCGTTGTTCTCGTAAACGTCAAAGCGTGTATTCGCTGAGCCCGGAGCATTTGCGATGTTGCCGGTTTGCGTATCGACAGTGCTAGGGCCGACCTGGGCGATGCAATTGCCTGCCGATCCCCATCCAAGGGCCTGCCGCACACCTACAGCGCCATTGGCAAGTCCGACATCGAGGTATCCATAGTTGCCCGGCACCCACTGGCCGCCGCCACCCGGCTTCGCCAAGAGGCCGAAACCGGCTCGGCCATCGACGTCCATTGTGGTGCTGCCGCTTCGCTCGTCGGGATTGCAGATCATGAGCGGGGGAACCCGGCACAGCGCCGATCCCAGACCGGCGACGGCGGAACCGGTCAGGCTTCCGCTGATTGCGCCGACTATCGGCGTCAGCGCGTAATTGGCCGCACGCGTATCGACGGTAACCTGGACAAATCCGGCTTCGGCAAAACGCGTCGTATCCGTAAAACCATTGGTGCCAGCTTCTGCATCCGCCTTGTTTGCGAAGAAGGTTATCTGGGTGTTGGCATCGGAAATGGCGACCGTACGACCAGAGCCATCGTTAGAAAACAGCGTCGAGTTCGAGACGAGTCCGCCCTGGATCGCATTGATGGCGCGTTCCATCGATCCGTCAGTGCGATCGAGCTGCGTTGCACCCGCGAGCGCGGCCTGGTCGGCGGCGTTCTGGAGCTCGGTATCCATCCCGACAACGCGGGTATAGTCGAAGGCGAGACCGGCCATCGCGATAAGTGGGATCAGCGCAAGGGCATAGGTAGCGGCAACAGCGCCACTCTCATCCCTGAGGAATCTCTTATCGGTTTCCTTGCGCATGATTGGTCATCTCAAATCGTCGTTAGTTGTTGCCGCTGCCGCCGCTGCCACCGCCCGAGATCTTCCGCGTCGTCGAGAGCCTGTCGGGCTGCTTCACCTGATCGTTGCGATAGCGTTCGATCGCGGCAGCAGCGTGCTGTGCGCTCGTCGGCGGGATCGGATTGTCATATTGCGGGTCGGGATTGACGACCATCGCAGCAAATGTCGCGCGATTGGCCGAGCCGAACCCCGGGTCCTGGTAACCGAACAGCTCCTGATCGGCGACCGAAGTACAACCCGGGCCGAGCAGGGCGAGAGTGGCCAATGCCCCAAGGGCTGCCGTGCTACGCTTAGTAATCATAGTCATCCCCCTGTGCTGCCTGTTCGGCGGCCTTGTCACTCGATGTCGGTTCCGATCCGTTGGGTTCCAACGGCTTCGGACGGTACATTACCCCATTGAGGAGCACGTCTGCTTGTACGGGATCGTCAATCCTGTCGGTCGGCAGCCGTACCTGTTCGGGCCGGATCGGCTGGACCAGGCGAGGCGTGACGACGATCAGCAGTTCAGTCTCGCC
>NZ_JBNKWF010000032.1:0-27237 GCF_050299635.1 Altererythrobacter sp. | reverse complement strand
TATGTCGATGAAGACCGCTTCGACGGCATCGTCTGCTATCGCGCGATGCACCTCAAATGGGGCGAGCCGCCCAACGGACTGCTGCAATGCGGAACGCAGATGAACCCCGATCGCATCCTTCCGCCGATTGCGCATGAGCCGACCAACGAGACCGGCCTCAGCCATACAGACGGTGCGCTATCCATGGCGCGCTATGATCCCGGCTCGGCAACGGGCGACTTCTCGATCATGATCAAGGACCAGAAAGGCCTCGATGCTCAGCCCAGTTCCGAAGATCCCAATCTCAGGCCCGGTTTCGCGGTGTTCGGTTATGTGATCGGCGGAATGGACGTGGTCCACGCTATCCATGCCATGCCCGCCGATCCCGACAAGGGCGAAGGCTGGATGAAGGGACAGATGCTGGCCGATCCGGTGGAGATCGTTGACGTTCGGCGAGTGAATGCCGAAGCCGGCGAGGAGTAGCGCCTAGTCCCGCTTGGGCGTTTCCGCGGCAAGGCGGCTCATCAGGATGGCCGCGCGCTGGGCCTGGCGCGTGAAGCTGCGCAGGTCGACGCTTTCACCGGGCGCGTGGCCGAGTTCGCCGCTGGGACCCAGGCCTGCGAGCGATGCCTGTACCAGCTCTGCGACGAAGCTGATGTCGGCTGCGCCGCGCTTCGACGGAGGAAACTCCTCCATCTTTTCTAGCCCCATGTCCGCGTTGATTCGGTTCAGGCGTGCCAGAAGCGCGCGGTTGCCTTCGGTCGGAGACATTGGCGGATAACGAATATCGAACTCGATTTCCGCATCGGTGCCGGGCAGGTTCGCATCGACGATGGCCTGCATCGCCGCGATGGTCCGATCGGTCTGCTCGCTGGATATCGTTCGCAGGTCGCCGCGTGCGATGGCCACAGGCGGGATGATGTTGGTCTTGCCGCTGGCTGTACCCGACAGCCCGTCGTCCGCAAGGCTTGCGGGAGTGCCACCGACCATGAGCCCGACATTGAAGGTCAGGTTCTCTTCGGGCAACTCGCGCCGGAACGTGTCGAGGATGCGTGCCATTTCATAGATCGCGCCATAGCCCGCGTTTTCGTCGAAAATACCGGAGGAATGGCCGGTCTTGCCGCGCGTGGTCAGTTCCCACCCACTTGAGCTGCGGCGCGCTACGACGCCGAAATCCTTCCCATCGATGACAGACAGGCCTTCGAAGCCCAATGCCACATCGGCCCATTCGCCCGCTTTCCTGAGATCGGCCCGGGCGACTTCGAGCGGGCTCCCCGCATCTTCCTCGTCCCCGGTCAGCGCAACGACAATGCTGGCGTCCTTTAGTGTTCCGGCTGCCTTCATCGCGCGCAAGGCGGAAAGGATTACGATGACCCCGCCCTTGTCGTCTTCGACACCAGGACCGATGGCTCGGTCGCCCTCCCGCGTGAAGGTGTCGAAGCCGGAGTCCGGCTCAAACACCGTGTCCATATGCCCGATCAGCAGCATCCGCGTTGAACCGGGTTTGCCTTCATGCCGCGCAAAGAGGTGCCCTGCTCTGCCCGCAGCGGACTGGTCGATCCACTCGACGGTGAAACCCAGCGCTTCGAATTCCGGGATGAGGATATGCGCCACCGCGCGCACGCCTTCGTGATTATGCGTGCCCGAGTTTTGCGAGACGATGCGTTCGAGCAGCGCGACATCGCTTTCGAAGCCATCCGCGACCGTTTCGACCATGACCTGCTCGGGGGCAGAAAGTTGTGCCGATGCAGGGACCGAAAATGCCAATGCCACGAGTAGAGTAAGGATTCTTCGCATTGAGCAAGTAGCCGCACGATTGACCTCCATGTCAATGCGAATGCGCGTGTTACCAAGGTTTGGCATCCCAATTTGCATGGGCAAGAACACATCCATCTCCCTCTGCGGTTACCATGAGGCCTTTGTGCGCCGCAAAGTCGAGCAAGGCGAGTTTGGCTCTGTAGGCGAAATCATCCGCGACGCATTGCGGCACTACATCGCAGAAGAAGCAAAGCGGGAAGCGTTGGATTGCGCCTTGAAGGAAAGGCTGGATAGCGGAATAGCCGAAGATTTTGCGTCCGATGGCTTTCTCCGCGAAATGCGTGCCAGCTACAATGCCGATTGATGCAGTTTCGCTTGCGAGCCGCAGCAAGATACGATCTTGCTGATATCTGGCTACTCACGGCTGACCGCTGGAGTGTCGATCGGGCGGAGGATTATGCGCGCACCATTGAGCAGCGACTCCGGCACATTCGCGTCATCGCGATAGCTGAAGGGTTCGTGTGTCATTCGTCGATCGCCTCTATGTCCAGCCCTTCAAGCGCTTCGAGATAGTCGGCCAGAGAAATCAGGTCGAGGCAAGGCCTTGCGCCCGCTTCGATCGTTTTACCGCCGGCCAGTCTGCGCGCGATCAGGATGGCAGGCATGCAGGGAATGTTTGGGCCATGGCCCTGCCGCGCGATAAGCCAGTGCTTGCGCATAACCGCCCTGCCCTCGCCATCGCGCCCCGAGATATACATGTGGAAGCCGCTGCGGCCGCTGCCAAACGGATCGAACAGGAAGCTTCCCCGAAGTAGCGCACCGGACCAGCGATCCAGCTGCGGCAGCAAGTGCAGCCTCACGCCCCAGCTCATCAGCCAGGTGCCGAAATGCAGCAGAGCGATTTCGTGCCCCGCGCAGAAACGCATGTCGCGAAGGCCGGGATAGCGCTGCGGAAACAGATCGAGGTCGGGGATATCGCAATAGCCGAACCAGCGGCGACCAAGTTCCGGATAGACTTCACTATGCAGGTCCTGCCATCCGAACATCCGCCGCATCGCACCCTGGCGCAGCATGGTGAATGGGCGGCCGACATAGGACAGGATCGCGCTTGCCGTGCCCAAACCGCGATTGGTCTGTTGTGCGGCGGAGATGCCGTAATCGACCGCCTCGATCGTCATTTCCTTGGCCGCTTCGTCAAGATAGGCAGCGGTAAGGCATGGGACCGAGCTCGCTCCCGCGATGACGGCGACGCCGGCCTGCTTCGCGCGCTCGTCCACCGCACCGATACCGGCAACGAACTGCCGCGCGTCGGCCAGATCGCAATAATGTGCGCCGCAGGCCACGGCGGCTTCAGCCACGCGATAGTCCTGGCTCTGGAATGGACCGACCGTGTGGATGACGAGATCGGGTGCGATTGCCGCCAGGCTCGCCGCCGGTTCGGTGATATCCACCATCGCACCTTGCGCTGGATTGGCCGCGCCAAGCGAAGCTGCGAAGTTCGTCGCTTTGGCCAGATCGCGCCCGCATATGATCAGTTCGATGTTGGGATCGCACGCCAGCGCTCGCGCGATATAGCTGCCGAAATTCCCGTATCCACCCAGGATCGCTGCACGCAATCTCATGCGGGCTTTGCGACCATCAGCCAGAAGACCGCGACCAGTGCGCCGAATGCAGGCCATCCCAGCATGAACCAGGTGCGAATCCGGCGCTCCAGCAGAGTATCGTCGATTGCATCGCCATCGAGCTTTGCGCGCCACATGTCGCGGATACGGATTTGCAGTCTCACCACAGGCAGCCAGCAGGCGAGCGCCACCACATAGAGAACATAGGCCGCAATGAGCCACCTCTCCGACGGGTCAAAGCCCGCGAGATCGATCAGCATGAAACCGCTTAACGGCTGAATCACGCCCGCGGTGAAGGTGAAGATCATGTCGGCAATCGTGGTCGTGCGCGCAGCGAACCACGCCGCCGCAGGCTCCCCGCTGCGCATACCCATCAGGAAGAAGAATGCGATGCCGATACCCGTGCCGAACAGCACGGTAGAGGACAGGATGTGGACGGTCTTTACTAAGGAATAGAGGTCCACGCCCTGCTCTCGATCAATACACCCGCTTCTTGGGCTTGATGTACTCGATGTCGTCGGTCAGCGTGTAATTGTGCACATCGCGGTAGGAAAGCGCGACCGCACCGCCCTTGCCGCCCCAGCCTTCGAAATGGCTGAGCGTGTGCTTCATCCAGTTGGCATCGTCGCGATCGGGATAATCCTCATGCGCATGGGCCCCCCGGCTTTCCTTGCGCGCATGGGCGCCGTGGATCGTCACGCTGGCCTGGCTGATCAGATTGTCGAGCTCGAGTGTTTCGATCAGGTCGCTGTTCCAGATCAGCGAGCGATCGGTAACCTCGATGTCTTCCATCTGCTGGTAGATGCCCGCGAGCTGCTCCTTGCCTTCGGCCAGCACCTGGTCGGTGCGGAACACCGCGCAGTGCGCCTGCATGCAACGCTGCATGTCGGTGCGGATCTTCGCGGTCGAGCTGCCGCCCTTGGCGTGGCGGAAATGGTCGAGACGGCCCAGCGCGAAATCGGCGCTGTCATCGGGCAGAGCTTCGGGCGGGGTACCCGGCTTAATCGTTTCCTTGAGCCGCAAGCCGGCTGCGCGGCCGAACACCACGAGATCGATCAGCGAGTTCGAGCCGAGGCGGTTCGCGCCATGGACGGAGACGCAGGCCGCTTCGCCCACCGCGAACAGTCCGGGCACGGTCGCGTCCATATTGTCCGCCGTCGGGTTGAGCACTTCGCCGTGATAATTCGTGGGAATACCGCCCATGTTGTAGTGCACCGTCGGGCACACCGGCAGGGGCTGGCGGGTGAGGTCCACCCCGGCGAAGATCTTGCCGCTTTCCGTGATGCCGGGCAGCCGTGCCGCCAGCACCTTCGGATCGATATGGTCGAGATGGAGATGGATATAGTCGCCATGCTCGCCAACGCCGCGGCCTTCGCGCATTTCCATCGCCATGGAGCGCGAGACAACGTCGCGCGATGCAAGGTCCTTGGCGCTCGGGGCATAACGCTCCATGAAGCGCTCGCCTTCGCTGTTGGTGAGGTAGCCGCCCTCGCCCCGCGCACCTTCGGTAATCAGCACGCCCGCGCCATAAATGCCGGTCGGGTGGAACTGGACGAACTCCATGTCCTGCAGCGGGAGCCCGGCACGCAGGACCATGCCGCCGCCATCGCCGGTGCAGGTATGCGCTCCGGTGCAGGTATAATAGGCCCGGCCATAGCCGCCGGTAGCCATCACCACGGCATGCGAACGGAAACGGTGGATCGTCCCGTCATCGAGGCACATCGCGATCACGCCGACGCATTTGCCGTCTTTCATGATCAGATCGATGGCAAAATATTCGATGAAGAAATCCGCGTCGTACTTCAGGCTCTGCTGATAGAGCGCGTGCAGCATCGCGTGGCCGGTACGGTCGGCGGCGGCGCAGGTGCGCTGCGCAGGCGGGCCTTCGCCCATGTTCTGCATCATTCCGCCGAAGGGGCGCTGATAGATCTTGCCCTCTTCATTGCGGCTGAAGGGCATGCCGGCATGTTCGAGCTCGTAAACCGCCTGCGGGGCCTCGCGCACGAGATATTCGATCGCGTCCTGGTCGCCCAGCCAGTCAGACCCCTTGACGGTGTCGAACATGTGCCAGGTCCAGTGGTCCGGCCCCATATTGCCGAGGCTGGCCGCGATGCCGCCCTGCGCCGCAACGGTGTGCGAACGGGTCGGGAAAACCTTGGAGATGTTGGCTGTCTTGAGGCCCGCTTCGGCGGCACCCATGGTCGCGCGCAGGCCGGAACCGCCGGCGCCCACGACCACAACATCATAGGTGTGATCGATAATCTTGTAGGCTGAAGTGTCGGCCATTATGCGGCTCCTCCCATCGAAGCCGAGGACAGTGCAAGGCGAGCGACGCTGAATATTGCGAAGGCTCCGCCGCCGATCGTGGCGAGATTTAGCAGGGTGATGGCTCCGAACTTGGTGCCGGCGTTGTGGACATAGTCCTCGATCACCACCTGAAGGCCGAGCCGGGCATGCCAGAATGTGCTGATGACCAGCAGGATCATCGCTGTCGCCGGGACCGGGTCAGAAAGCCAGCCGCTGACGGTGCCATAGCTCAGGTCCGGCAGCAGCACGAAGCTGGTGACCAGCCACAGCATCAGCACCACATTGCCGATCGCGGTGAAGCGCTGCAGCAACCAGTGATGCGCGCCTTCATGCGCCGAGCCGAGCCCGCGCACCTTGCCGAGGGAGGTTCCGTTACCCATTGCCCGTGCCTTACTTGTAGAGGATCAGGGCCCAGAAGCCCGCGGTGAGAAGAATGCCGAAAATCGGCGAGAGGATCGACCAGACGCGGTTCGCGTCGAGTTCGTAACCGGCGCCGATATCGAGGACGAAGTGCCGCAAGCCGCTCATCAGATGGGTGAAGAATGCCCAGGACAGCCCAACCAGCACGACATATCCGAGCGGCGTAGTGGCGAGGAACACGAAGTCTTCATAGGCCTTCTGCCCGCTCGCCAGCGCACCCAGCCACCATACCAGCACGGCCAGCCCGACCAGGCCCAATCCGTCTCCGGTAACGCGGTGGAGGATAGAGACCAGCATGTGCGGCCCCCATTTCCAGATCTGCAAATGCGGCGAGAGCGGTCTGTTGGCCATGCGATTACTTCCGTTCGATCTAGCGTGCCATCCCCTTAGCGCTCTCACCGCGTGGTGCAAGGCGCGTTTGGGTCTGTCCGCTCGACTCTGCGTGCAAAAGTCCTGATAGGTGGCGGCATGACAAGCATTCTCGTCACCGGATCCAGCCGTGGAATCGGCGCTGCGACGCGCACCTTGCTCGCTGAGCGCGGAGCCGGGGTGATCGGCCATGCCACCTCGGCAAGTGACGGAACCACCGTCGCTGCCGATTTTGCCTCTCCTGCGGCCCCGCAGATGCTGTGGGAGGAAGCGCTCGATCGCGCAGGCGGCGCGATTGACGTGTTGGTCAACAATGCCGGGCTTTTCGACGCGAATCCGCTCGATTCGTCTGACATCGAATGGCTCGACAAATGGGAAGAGACGCTGCGAATCAACCTAACCGCAGCCGCACAGCTTTCGCGCTTTGCCGTGCGACACTGGCTCGAACGCGGCGTAACGGGCCGGATCGTCCATGTTGCAAGCCGCGCGGCCTATCGCGGCGATTCGCCGGCGCACTGGCACTATGCCGCCGCCAAGGGCGGGATGGTCGCCATGCACAAAAGCATCGCCCGGGCCTATGCCGCGCAGGGCATATTAAGCTTCGCCGTCGCGCCCGGCTTTACCGACACGGCGATGGCGGGGGACTATCTTGCAAGTCGCGGCGGGGAGGAATTGTTGCGCGATATACCGCTGGGCCGCGTGGCTCAGCCGGAGGAGATCGCGCGCATCATCGCTTTTTGTGCACTCGATGCCCCTGAAAGCATGACAGGCGCGGTGATCGACGCCAACGGGGCAAGTTATGTACGATAGGACATTATTGCTGGCGTCGCTGGCCCTGACATCCTGCACGACCGCCTCCGCTGGACCGGACTTGGCTACCGAGGTTGATACAGGCCAACAGGCTTTTCTGGAGTCATGCAAGGAGTGGGACGAATGGAGCAAGCCGGCTCCGCCATTCCGCATTTACGGCAACACTTACTACGTCGGCACTTGCGGGATCAGTGCGATCCTGGTGACGGGTGATGATGGTCACATGCTGATTGACGGAGCATCGCGCGACGGCGGCGTCCTGGTTGAAGCGAATATCGAAAAGCTGGGTTTTCGCATCAAGGATGTGAAGATCCTGCTGCACAGCCATGAACATTTCGACCATGTGGGCGGCCTCGCTTATTTGCAGGAGAGAAGCGGTGCGCAAGTCATCGCCTCGCACGGCGCAACAATGGCGCTGCAAACCGGAGAAGCGCAGCCGGACGATCCGCAATACGGTATCCTTGCCCCATTCGCGCCGGCAAAGGTTGCGCGCGGCATTGGGGGTGGTGATCTGGTTTCACTGGGTAAGATCACGCTGATACCGCTCGAAACGCCCGGTCACACACCGGGGGCGCTGACCTGGAGCTGGTGGAGCTGTGAAAGAACAGACTGCAAGATGATCGTCTATGCGGACAGCCTTTCGCCCATCAGTAGCGACAGCTACCGATTTAGCGATCATCCGGAATATGTTGCGCGGTTCCGCAAGGGACTCGAAGCATTGGCGGAAATGCCCTGCGATATTGTCCTGACCCCGCATCCATCGGCGAGCAGAATGCTGGTGCGGATGGCCGGCAACGGCGGCCTGGTCGATAAAGGCGGATGCCGCCTCTATGCCGAAAATATCACAGCGCGCCTCGACAGTCGTCTCGCCAAGGAGGCCGGAGGCGAATGAGTAGCTGGAAAATATCTGTCTACGCTTCCAAGCCGGTGATTCAGCAAGCGCTGCTGGCGCATGACGATCTGTGGGAATGGGATCCGGACCTGGTCATCTCCGGGTCCGAGATCGCTCCGAACCGCCCGCAGGAATGGGTGCTTGAGGCCTGGTATCCGCGCAAGCCTGCCGCGAAACAGAAGAATGCAATCGCTTCGCTTTTTGCCGATGATGCGCCCGAACTCACCGTCGAAAAGCTGCCCGACGAGGATTGGCTTGTCCTGAGCCAGCAAGGCGTCGATCCGATCAGCGCGGGTCGGTTCTATGTCCGCACGCCCGAGCATGAGCCCGCAGGCAAGGCGGGAATTTGCGATATCGTCATCCCCGCCAGCCAGGCCTTCGGCACCGGCCAGCATGAGACCACTGCAGGTTGTTTGGCGGTACTCGATGCGATGAAGGCGAGCGGCGTCGTCGCGCGCAATATTGCCGATATCGGCACGGGCACCGGCCTGCTGGCCTTTGCGGCGCTGGAGCTCTGGCCGGGCGCGCTCGCCACCGCATCCGATATCGATCCGATCTGCACTGGCGTGGTGGAGGAGAACGCGGCGCTGAACGGTGTGACACTCGGTGCGCGGCATGGCGAATGCACCATGGTCGTGGCTGACGGGATGCAGGATGCCCTGTTGAAGGCGCGCGGACCCTATGATCTGTTGATCGCCAACATCTTGGCCGGGCCGCTGGTCGAACTGGCGGAGGATTTTGCGCAGGCGATCACCCCGGGTGGGCAATTGTTGCTAGCGGGGCTGCTGAAAACGCAAGAAGCCAAGGTGCGCCGTGCCTACCGTGCGCGGGGCTTCCGACTGGCCGCGAGGCTCGTCAATGGCGACTGGTCTATCCTGTGGCTCAGGAAACGGCGCTAATCAGAAAGCGCATCTTCAAGCGCCTGTAGTGCTGCTCGAGTGAAATCCTGCATATTGGCGATCCGGTCATCGCTGCCGGTTTCGGTCACACGGACGAACTCGAATCCGTCCGGCCCCACCACAGCTGCGCAGCTACGCCCGGCGGGTGCGCCGCTAGGGTGTGTCGATCCGCCAACTGAACCGCTTTCGGCAATGCCCCATTCGGCATGGAAATTTTCGCGGATGGCGCGCGCCTGCAGCAGCGCATAGTCTTCGCTCGCGCCGCGCATGCCCTTGTAGGCCTCGCGCGGCAGGTCGAACAGAACGTCACGCGCCCGGAAGGAATAGACAACCCCGCCGCCAACAAAGAAGTCGAGCGCGCCGGGCACGGTCAGCAAGCTCGCCGCGATCAATCCGCCCGTCGCGCCATCGGCCACCGCGATTTTCTCGCCGCGATCTCGCAACGCATTGGCGATGCGCAGCGCCTGTGGGTGGAGTTCCTCAAGCATGGCGTGATCGAACAAGGCTAATCTTCGTCACCCTCGTTGTTCTTCGCCTTGATGCGCCCCAGCGCGGCTCCGATAGCCACACCCAGAGCAATGCCGATTGCAATCTGCCCCATCGCCACTCCCACAGCCGTTCCAATGGCTATGCCCAGCCCAAGGTACTTTCCATCGATCTTGCTCATGGCATTCCCCTTGTCTGATCTCTCCGCGAAGGAACTCTATTTGTCCTAGCTTGCCGCAGCAACGATATCTGCCCAGCCCGCCTCGTCGATCACTTCGATGCCCAATTCGGCGGCTTTCTTGAGCTTGCTGCCCGCGCCCGGCCCGGCAACCACCAAATCGGTCTTCGCGCTGACCGAGCCCGCTGCCTTGGCACCCAACCGCTCAGCCTGGGCCTTTGCCTCGTCGCGGCTCATCGTCTCCAGCTTGCCGGTGAAAACGACAGTTTTGCCTGCAACAGGGCTGTCGAGAGTTTCGACAATGTAGGGCGGTGGCGAAACTTCATTCAGCAAGTCCTCCCACACGACGATATTGTGCGGTTCGTGGAAGAAGTCCCCCAGCGCTTCGATCACGGTCGGGCCGACGCCATCGATCGAGGTCAGTTCCGCCGCGGCTTCATCTTCTCCATCACGGGCCTGTTCCGCCGTCTCACGCAACTGTGGCAGCTCGTGGAAGTTCTTCATCAAATCGCGTGCAGTCACTTCGCCGACGTGCCGGATACCCAGCCCAAAGAGCAGCCGCGCGGCGTCGGGCGCCCGTTTTGCTTCCACAGAAGCCAACAAGTTATCCACAGACTTGTCCTGCCATCCTTCGAGAGCCAGAATCTCGTCTTTCCGGTCCTTCAGACGGAAGATGTCCGCCGGGCTTTCGAGCCATCCCAGGGCGAAGAACTGGTCGATGGTCTTTTCACCCAACCCCTCAATGTCGAGCGCCTTGCGGCTGACAAAATGTTTCAGTCTTTCCGTGCGTTGCGCGGGACATATGAGACCGCCTGTGCAGCGCACATCAACTTCACCCTCCTCTGAAACGGCTTCGCTGCCGCATTCGGGGCATGTATCGGGGAACAAATAGGGGGTGCGTTCGACCTCGCGCGTGAGGTTATCCACAAGCTGTGGAATAACGTCGCCGGCCCTTTGCACAACCACGCGGTCGCCGGGCCGCACGCCCAGCCGTGCAATCTCGTCGCGATTGTGGAGCGTGACGTTGGTTACTGTCACTCCGCCCACCAGAACCGGCGCGAGACGCCCCACCGGGGTAAGCTTTCCGGTGCGACCGACCTGGATATCGATGCTCTCCAGCGTCGTTTCCGCGCGTTCGGCGGGGAATTTGTGCGCCAGCGCCCAGCGGGGCGCCTTGGCCACGAAACCGAGACGCTGCTGCCAGTCGAGCCTATCGACCTTGTAGACCACGCCGTCGATTTCATAGGGCAGACCGGGTCGCGCCGTTCCGATCGCATCATATTGCGCGAGCATCGCGTCGAGATCGGCACAGCGCACCATCAGCGGCGAGACGGGAAATCCCCACTCGGCAAGCGTGTGAACCACCTCGAACTGCGTTCCAGCCGGAAGCGACGAGGCCGCACCCCAGGTATAGGCCCAGAAGCGCAACGGACGCTGTGCCGTCACATTGGCGTCTTTCTGCCGCAGCGAACCCGCCGCCGCGTTGCGCGGGTTGGCGAACTGGCGAACCTTGCCCGGTTCGAACTCCTCGCCCTTTGCCTCCGCTGCGGTGCGCGCCTCCTCCATCAGCGCTGTGTTGAGCGCGGCAAAGGCCTGTTTCTCCATATAGACTTCACCGCGCACCTCGAACACATCGGGCGGATCGCTGCAGTCCAATTGCTGCGGAATATCGGCAATGTGGAGAACGTTGGGCGTCACGTCCTCGCCCACTTGCCCGTCACCGCGCGTCGCCGCCTGCACCAGCTTGCCCTTCTCGTAACGCAGCGAGCAGGACAGGCCGTCGATCTTGGGTTCCGCCGTGATCGCAACCGGCTCTCCTTCGCTGAGCGCGAGGAACCGGCGCACGCGCGCTACCCAGTCGGAAACCTCCTCCGCACTGAATGCGTTGTCGAGGCTCATCATGCGAACCTGATGCGTCACCTTGCTTAGCGGTGACGCGGCGATCGCATGCCCGACCTTCTTCGAGGGGCTGTCTTCTCGCACCAGATGCGGAAAGGCAGCCTCCAGCGCGCTGTTGCGCCTGACCAGCGCGTCATACTCCTGATCGGTGATCTCGGGCGCGTCTTCGGCGTGATAGAGCCTGTCATGATGCCCGATCGACTTTGCCAGCCGCATCAATTCATTGGCGGCCTCGGCTTCGCTCATTTCGGCAGGCGATTTCTCGATTCCCATGTGTTGCGCTATGCATGAGCCGGGGCACGGGGAAAAGTGCCATGTCATGGGGTCGCACTTCCACGGGGGAGAAAGTGATGGTCGACCGCTATCTGAAATCATTCATCTCATGCGCGCTGGGTCTGATGGCGCTGCTCTACGTCGCACACAACCTGGCCAACTGGACCGCTGCGCACGACTTCTTCGTCTATACGACCAGCCATGCGGACCATGAGGCCTATCCGGTAGATTTGCTGCCGGTCCCGCCTGAACCGCTGATCCTTATCGCCATGTTGCTGGTGTTTACGCTGGAAATCGGCGCGGCGCTGTTCTTGCTCTGGGGCGGATGGACGCTTTGGCAGGCTCGATCTGCCGATGCAGCAGCGTTTGAAGCGGCCAAGACTCGCTCACGGATCGGCGCCGGTCTGGCAGTCATAAACTGGTGGGGCCTGTTCCAGGCCGTCGCTGTCGCCGGATACCAGCTTTGGCAGTCGCCCATGGGAGAAAGCCCGTTCTACGGGTCGTTCTTCTTCGGCGCGATGAACATGATGCTGCTGATCTATCTGAGCCAGAAAGACTGATCGGTTCGGCCAGGCTGGTCGCGTCGCTTCCTTAACGCGCCGACTGCCTGAAGCTGTTTGAAAACGAGCGGCCTTTCGCCGGTCGCCTTCCCATATGTGCAGGTTGTGCATTGCCCGCCCGCGCGTGAGTTTGCGTGTGCCCATTTGGCGGGCCGGGGCGTACGCACGCTCAAGGTTCCGAAGATCTGGGCCGACATAGGAAAATCACGAGGGCCTGACACATGCACCGGAAACATTGGACTTCGATCGCAGCAATTTCGCTGCTCGCAACGCCACAACTTGCGCTCGCCCAGGCGGCGGACTTGGTCATCCACAATGCCGACATCCGGACCATGGACGATGCCAATCCGGAGGCGGAAGCGGTCGCGATTACCGGCGACACGATCACCTATGTCGGGAACGATGCGGGTGTGAAGGCCTATATCGATGACGATACGCGGGTGATCGACGCCGAGGATCATCTCCTGATACCGGGTTTCCAGGAAACCCACCTGCACCTGCTGGTGGCGGCCGCGACCATTTCCGGCCTGGTGCTGCAGCAGACGGATTCTCCTGAGGACGTCGCCCGCAAGCTGGGCGAATTCGCCAAGGCGCATCCTGATCGCAAGGCCATATTCGGTTCGGGCCTGAACTCGGCACTAATCGTCAGCGGCGAACTCAATCGCGCGATCCTCGACGCCGTGGTTTCGGACCGTCCGGTCGTGATCCTCGGTGAAACCAACCACAACGCCTGGGTCAATTCAAAGGCACTGGAAGTCGCCAAGATCACCAGGGAAACGAAGGACCCGGACAATGGCACCTACGTCCGCGATGCCAATGGGGAATCGACCGGTGTGATCCAGGGCTCGCCAGCGCATCTTCCGGTCATCGTTGCGACCAATGCGATATCCAGCGAAGCCATCGCGGGCGCCATGCCTGAGATGCTGAATATCCTGTCCAGCTTCGGCTTTACCGGGGCAATCGACATGGGCTTCCCGCTGGCGACCGAGGAGGGTTACCAATCGCTTGTCGATCTCGACAATGAGGGCAAGCTCCCGCTGCGCGTGAGCCTGGCCTATTTCGTGAACAGCGTCGCGGCGGGCGACAAGGTGCTTGCCACGATCGATGACTTCTCGAAACGCTTCAAGTCCGATCACGTCTGGCTCGATACGGTGAAGATCGTCGGCGACGGCGTAGTCGAGAACCGCAAGGCAGCGTTCCTTGAACCCTATCTTGATACCGGCGAAAGCGGCGCGCTGACATTGCCGGTCGATTACATGAACAACCTCGTCCTGAAATCCGCCAGGAAGGGGTACAATGTCGTGGCGCATGTGGTCGGCGACAAAGGCAACCGCGCTATACTCGATGCCTATGAAGCGGCCAGAAAGGCGGGACACAAGGACGTCAACCTCAGCACTACCCATTCATGGTGGGTCAAGCCCGAAGACGTTCCCCGCTGGCAGAAGAACAATGTCTTCGTACAGACCACTGGCATCTGGGCGTTTACCCGCCCGAGCTACCTTGAGGCGCTGGGCAAGGAAAGGTTCGAAACAGAGCAGTTTCCCTACCGTAGTTGGGAGGATTCCGGGGCCGTCGTCGCACTCGGAGCCGACTATCCGGCCACAGATGGCGGGATCAACGGTCTCAATCCGTTCAACAATATCTACAGCCTGCTGACCCGCAAGCTGGCACCGCCCCTGATCGGCAATGTCGCAGGGACGGAAGAGCAGCTGCCACCCTATGACCAGATCATGACCATAGCCGAGGCGGTTGAAGGATACACTGCCAATGGCGCGAGGATGATGGGCAAGTTCGACGAATTCGGATCGATCACCGTTGGCAAGAAAGCCGACATGATCGTCCTGTCGCAGAACCTGTTCAATATCGATGTCTCGGACGTACCCAAGACGATGGTTCTTATGACCATGATGGATGGCAAGGTGCGTTATCTCGAGCCGGAACTGGCTGCAGGTCCGCTGGCCGATCTCGATATCGGTCACGACTGGCAGGAAGATTGACGATGCGCGAAGGCGCGAGTTCCCGGATGCCACGGAACTGGCTCGTGTTGAGGTACAAGCAGGCAGTTACCGGGTTGTTGGCTAGACTCCCTCCAGCAGCCGATCCGCTTGCGCGCGGGCTTCGGGCGTAACTTCGGCGCCAGAGAGCATTCGCGCAATCTCTTCCTGCCGACCGGCGGCATCGAGCAGCGTCACGCTGGTCCTGGTCACCGTGCCTTCGGAACTCTTGGCGATCATGTAATGCGTCTGGCCGCGCGCGGCGACCTGCGGGCTATGCGTGACAGCGAGCAATTGCCCGTCCTGCGCCAGACTGGCGAGCCGTTCGCCAATGGCGCTGGCGACCGCCCCACCCACGCCGCGGTCGATTTCGTCGAAGATCACGGTCGCCGCACCGCCCTGCTCCGCCAACGCGACCTTGAGCGCGAGGATGAAGCGCGACAGCTCGCCGCCCGAAGCGATCTTGGCGAGCGGGGCGAAATCCGCACCGGGGTTGGTCGCGATCAGGAATTCGACACTGTCGATCCCGCCCGCACCCCAGCGATCGTCGGGCAGCTTGCCGATCGAAGTCAGGAAGCTCGCCGCATCGAGCTTGAGCGGAGAGAGCTCCATCGCCACAGCCCTGTCGAGCTTTTTCGCCGCCTTTAGCCTTGCCTCATGCACTGCCTCGGCTTTGTTTCGGTAACGAGTGCCCGCTTCCTTGGCCGCCGCTTCCAGCGCATCGAGCTCCGCTTCGCCGCCTTCGATGGCATCGAGTGCAGCGCGCATTTCGCGCATCTTCTGCGGCAGTTCGTCGACTTCGCAGCGGTGCTTGCGGGCAATGGCACGCAGTTCGAACAGGCGCGTTTCCGCCGCATCGAGTGCTGCCGGATCATGGATCAATGCTTCAGCGGCGGCCGCCAGCCTGTCTTCCGCTTCGCCGGCTTCGATCACTGCCCGGTCGAGCGCTTCCAGCGCTTCGGTCAGCAGTGGATGCTCACCCGCGATCCGGTCGAGCCGGCGCGCGGCCACTCGCAGCGCCGCAAGCGGCGAATCCGAACCTTCCCACAGATGGCGCAATTCCTCGAGATCGCCCGAAAGCTTCTCGCCCTTTTGCATGGCGGTGCGCGTTTCCGCCAGGCGCGCTTCCTCGCCCGCCTGCGGTTCGAGTGCGGTCAGTTCTGCAAGGTGCGCGAGCAGCAGGTCCTGGTCGGCCTTGGCCTGTTCAACTGTTTCGCGCGCTACTGCCAAACTGTCTTCCGCCGCGCGCCAATGGCTCCATGCCTGAGCCAGCCCTTCGGTATCGGTCCCGGCAAAACGATCGAGCAGAGCGCGGTGGCCACGCGGGTTCACAAGTCCGCGATCGTCATGCTGGCCGTGGAGTTCGACCAGCGCGGGGGCAATCTCGCGCAACAGAGCAACGCTGACGGGCTGATCGTTGATGAATGCCTTGGACCCTGCGTCTGCCTTGACCTGCCTGCGGATAATCAGCGCTTCGCCCGGTTCGATCTCGATATCCGCTCCATCCAGCACTGCGGCGATGGCGGGCGGGATGCTGGCAAACTCGAAACTGGCGGTGACGCTGGCCTTGTCGGTCCCGCTGCGCACCAGCGCGCTCTCCGCACGGCTACCCAGCACCAGCCCCAGCGCATCGAGAAGGATCGACTTGCCCGCGCCTGTCTCGCCCGTAAGCACGCCCAGCCCGCGCCCGAAATCGAGATCGAGCGCTTCGATCAGCACGATATTGCGGATGGAAAGTCGGGTCAGCATGGCGGTCTTCCGCCTGATAACTCAAGCGGTGCGGCTCGTCACCGCCCGTTGCAGGGGTTAGGTGGGGATTATCGCTGCGCCAGCACGGATGATGTGGCCGGTTTCGCATGAGTCCAGCGCCAGGCCTGATGAGGATCGCGCTGCGAAGCCTCGTCCGGCCATTCGATCAGCGCGAAGTCGTCGATTTCGATAGTCCGGTCGCGGCGCGGATCGCTATCGTCGAATGTGACCTTGAGGATCGGCCGAAACGCGCGTGCAGCGCCTTTCCTCTCCTCCGGCAAGGTGAAGTCGAAATGCAGCTTCTCCCAGCTTCCGCCCGAGAGGTGCTGTGCCCCTATCGATTCCCCCTTGATCGATGATGTGGCCGGGTCGCCTTCATGCGGGCGCGATTTGACGATCAGCTCGACCGTGCCTGCGCGCGGAAGCCTGATCGCGCTCTCCAGCGTGAAGCGCGTGGAATAGACGTCGCGGAAATAGGACCGTGAATAGACATAGGCGGGCTTCTTCGCGGAATCGGGCAGCAAGGCCATGTAGCCTTCGCCATTCTCGCGTCTGCGGAAATCGATCGCGGCATCGCGGGGAACCCAGAAGCGGTCGCTCGCAAGGCCGAAGCGCGCGCTCTCGAAATCGCCGCGCGGGACCATGTTGCGGCCATGTATCTCGCCCGGCGCAAGGCAGGATGGCGCGAAGCTGGCCAGCCGGAAGCCCGTCGGCTGCTGGCATTCGGGCTCCGCGAAACCGGATGGCTTGTTCCACACCACCGCGTGCCCGCCGCTGCGCGCCAAGACCGTGCCCATCTCTGATGACAACCAGTATAACCTGGTGAGCGAGGCCTCGCGCATGCCGCCGACCGCCGGGACGGGTCGATAATCGAGCAACTGGATCGGTACCGCTTCGGCGCGAAGGAACTTGCCGTCCTCCAGCCATACCTTGAGCACGTAGCTCACGTGAGCATGGGGATGCTCCTGGTCGAACAGGAAATTGCCCAGCGAATGTGCGATCAGCCCGCCGCGATAGATTTCGAGCCCGTGCGTCACATGCGGATGATGGCCGACGACCACCGGAGCGCCCTTTTCGATTGCGGCACGGAAACGCGGAAGCGACATTGACGTCGGCCGGTCGCCATATTCGACATTGCCGTGGAACTCCATGATCGGGATGTAGCCCGCGCGCCGCTCGCGCGTAGTGATCCGCTCGACATCGCTGCGCTTGCCCCAGGCGGCCCCGCCCTTCGTCTCGCTTGCGACCTGATTGGGCGTCCAGCTTCCGCGCCAACCCACGAAGCCGAAGATGCCGAGCTTCTGGCCCTTCACATTCACACGCGCGGCTCGCTCCGCCTCGGTGACATCCATCCCCGCACCGGATCGAAGGACTCCTGCCGCGTCGATCGCATCCAGCGTCGTTCGCACACCTGCATCGCGGTAGTCGGCGGTGTGGTTGTTGCCGAGCGAAACGTGATCGACCCCCGCCCTTGCCAAAGCCCTGGGCAGCTCCGGCGGTGAGAAGAAGGTGTATTTCTTTGGCGCGCGCGGAGCTGGCTGCTCGGCAGCGACCACCGATTCCAGATTGATCGAAGCGAAGTCGCTGGTGGCGATGTAAGGCTTGATGGCAGTGAACAGGCGGTCGAGATCGCGGTCGAGAGTTGCCCGGTCCAACACAGGCTTTTCTCCGCGCGGTGCCTTGAAGTAGCGCCGGCCCGCCATGCTGTCTCCAGCGAAGAAGAGTTCGATCCTGCCCTTCTTGCGCGCCACAAGCTCTATCGCCGGGATTGCAAGGCAGCGGCAGATTGCGTCGCGCAGTTCGGCGATGCCGAAAGTCTGGACCATGGCGAAGATACCTTCGCCGCCAATGTTCAGGCGGTAATAAGGCGCGATTGGAACCTTTGCGACGAAATGGCCATCATGGTGCAGTTCGGCAGCTTGCCCGTTTATCGAGACGCTGACTTCCTCGAATCCGACCCTGTCGCGCCGCCCGTCGAGCATGCCTGCGACAAGCACTTCGCCCGGTCCCGCCTTATCGCCGCCAACCAGTGCGTCGACCGGATGCGCGCCAAGGGGCCCGGCAAGGCCAAGCCAAGCCAGCACGGCACAGATGGTTAAGCGGATCGCCCTCGCCATGGAGAGCGGCTCTATCCATCATTGCGTGAAAAACGGTTAACCCGGCCAACTAACGCCAGGAACACGTAGATTGTGGGGCGAAACCCTTTAGCTGGCCGTCGCGCCCGGAGCGTGCTTCTGCATCAGCTTGTAGGCCTTGCTGTACCACTCGCTGCCCGGATAGTTTGCACCCAGAACGGAAGCGTATTTGAGCGCTTCGCTCGGTACGCCCAGCGCAAGGTTGGTTTCTGTCAGGCGGAAGAGCGCTTCTGGCGCATGGCTGGTAGTCTGATAGTTATCGACCACGTTCTGGAACCGCAATTGCGCAGAAAGCCAACGGCCAGAGCGTTCGTAGAAACGGCCGATCTCCATTTCCTTGCCGGCCAGATGATCTTCGACCAGGTCCAGCTTCAGACGCGCATCGGCGGCATATTCGGTGGTCGGGAATCGGCGGTTCACTTCACGCAGTGCCGTGCGTGCCTGTTCAGTGATCTTCTGGTCGCGCTGCACATCGCTGATCTGTTCGTAATAGGACAGTCCGATGAGGTAATAGGCGTAGGGCGCGTCCTTGTTCCCCGGATGGATCGAGAGGAAGCGCTGGGCGCTGGCGATCGCCTTGTTGTAATCCTGGGCCACGTAATAACTGAAAGCGCTCATCAGCTGCGCACGGCGCGCCCATGGCGAATAGGGATGCTGACGCTCAACCTCGTCGAAAAGTGCCGCAGCAAGCCTGGTATTGCCGCGATCGAGCCTGCGCTTCGCCTCCGAATAAAGCGTTTCAACGTCGCGCGCGACATAGGCCACGTCATCATTGTCGCCGCCGCGCCCTGCGCATCCAGCAGTAAGGACAGTCGAAGCGGCCACTGCTGCGGCCAATACGGGCTTGATCGAAAGACGGAAGATCATGGTCATGGCCAGTGCCTATAACCAGCAGGTCAATGAACGCCAAGTGAAGTTACGCCAGCAATCCTCAGCTTACCGATCAATTGCCGCTTTCAGGCGTGGCACTTGCGCCCTGACTGCATGCCATGGCATTCTTTGCGCAGGAGAAACTGCAGGCACTGATGCCGCGGGAGGCCGAAATGCGATTGCGAATACTCAAGATCATGGCGGCGGGAACCTTGCTGCCCGCGGCCCTGGCACTGGCTCATCCGGCACCGGCGCAGAGTTTCGAGGAACTCGACCTGCTTTCCGATGCTTCGGTTGACGAGGAAGCGGGAATCATTTTCGCCCGTTCGCAGGCAGCTCGCGGTGAATGGCTGGAAGCGATTGGCACGCTCGAACGCGTTCTGGCAGTGCATCCCAAATCCAACGAGGCGAAACGCCTTCAGGGCATGTATCTCTGCACGGTGGATGACAGGCTGGGTGGAGCCGTGATCCTCGCCCAGTTGAAGAAGAAGAAATTCGCGAAGGGCGTACTCGAAGAGGCTCGCGCGACATGCAAGGAGCCGGACCCGGTAGTGGACGCTGGAGAGGGGGCAGGCAATGAATCCTGATCTCACCCGCATCCGCCGGAATGTCCGCAATGCCGCACTTTGCCTTGCAACCGCTTCACTGGCCATTTCCGCACCGCTCGGCGCGCAGGAACGTGTGGAGGTCGGCATTGCCGCGCAAACGGCCGGCGATGTACGATTCAAGCAGACCAGCGAATCCAAGGCGCGCAAGATCCAGCGCAAGGAACGTCTTGCCTGGGGCAATGTGGTCAGCACGAAGGACAAGAGCCAGTTGCAGATACTTCTGCTCGACCGCTCCAGCGTGTCGCTTGGCGGAAACGCACAGATGCAGATCGATCGCTTCGTCTATGATCCGGGCAAGGAGCGCTCCTTCGTGGGCAGGATCTTCAAGGGAGCGTTCCGTTTCATGTCCGGCCTCAGGACTCCCAGTTCGACGGCTCAAATCGAATCGCCTTCCGGTTCGATCGGTATTCGCGGGACAGTCATCGACACGCTGGTCGGCAAGCAGGCGGTCAAGGTAGCCGAGGAAGAGCCCTTCATCGGGAAGGATGTTCGTCACGACAAGAAAACCGCGACCTTCGTGCTGCTGCGCGGGCCCGGGCCCCAGACTGTCGAAGGCCCGACACCCGGATTTGCGGAAGTGAGCGCCGCAGGCGAAACCGTTACGCTCGATGATGCGGGGCTTGCGGCATATATTCCGCGCAAGGGCGCTGCGCCGATCGGGCCATTCCGTATCACTGCAGAAGGCATGGCCAAGGTCCAGGACCGATTGCAGCCACGGGTCGCCAATGCGCGAGGCGGTGGTGGCATTCTTGGGCCGTTGCTGGGGATCATCGGCGTCGGTGTCGCGGCAATCCTGCTGGGCCAGGATAGCGACGGTACCACCAGCCCCTCTGCTGACGTCAATCCCAATAATAGCGACACTGCAGGACGTCCGCCGATCAAGTAGGACAGGCTATTTGTTTGTGGCTTGAAACACGCCGTCCCAGCCTGACTGGGGCGGTGCCTTGCGCAATTCCGCAACGCGATTCCAGAACAGCGCATTGAGCTTGTCGAGCCCGAGCGCGACGTAGCGATCGCTGTACTCTTCAAGTAAGCGCGCCGCTTCGTCCCAATCCGCCGAACGGTAGGCCGCAAGCATCAGGCCATGCGCTTCCGCAAGGGAATGGAGCGCGTCGTGTGCGGCAAAGCTCTCGTCTCCCAGCAGTGCGAAGATCGTATCCGGTCGGTCACGCCCGACTACGCGGATGCGATCGAGTTCCAGCAAGGCGAAACCGTCGAGATGCCTGGCCAGCCCACTGCCAAGCACGATCGGGGTCCCATATTGCTTGGTCTGCCCTTCGAGCCGCGCGGCAAGATTAACAGTATCGCCGATCAGCGAATAGTTCAGGCGGCGGCGGGACCCCATATTTCCGACACAGCAGATGCCGGTGTTGAGACCGATGCCGATCCTGACATCGCCCGGCCAGGGGCGCCCCTGTTTTGCCGGCATGGTCCGGTTCAACTCGTCCAACGCCTCAACCATTTGCAGAGCGGCGCGCGCAGCGTGTTGGGGATGATCCGGATCGTCGAGCGGAGCGTTCCAGAAGGCGAGGATCGCATCACCCATATATTTGTCCAGCGTGGCTTTGCTCGACAGGAGAATATCGCTCATCGGCGTAAGGAACTCGATCAGGAAATCGATCACTTCCTGCGGCGAATATTGCTCCGAGATGCGCGAAAAGCCGCGGATGTCGCACATCATCACGGTCATCTCTCGCTCTTCGCCGCCGAGTTCCAGCTTGGCCGGATCGGCCGCGATTTGCTTCACCATTTCGGGCGAGAGGTATTTGTCGAAAGCGTTGCGGATATAGGCACGCTTGCGCTCCTCGCGGTAGAAGCTGAGCACGGTCTGGAGCGTATAGACGAGCGCGATCGCAAGCGAGGGATAGAGCGGATCGAGCAGATAATGTGCGCGGCTGAAGGCGAGCCAGCTCCCTGCGGCCACAGCAGCGATCCCTCCGATGCCGAGCAGAGCGCCATAGGTCGCCCCCATGCGCGGCAGGATCAGTGCCAGACCTCCGCCCAGCAGCAGCACGAGCGCCAGCTCCAATCCCGGTGCCCAGTCGGGCCGGACCAGGTGCTCGCCCAGCAGCATTTGCTCGGTCGCCTGTGCGTGGACCATGACACCGGGGACTTCGCGGCCGAGCGGAGTCGAAACCAGGTCGCGCAGCCCCGCCGCGCTGGTACCAAGGTAGACGATCTTGCCTGCGAACTCGGCCCGAAGTTGATCTTCCGTCATCGCGCCGGTCAGCACTTTCCAGGCCGGGACGATCCGCTGTTTCTGCTCGCGCGTATAATAGACCCAGATTCGTCCATCGGCGGTCGAAGGGATTTCGAGTGCGCCGATGCGCAGCCCTGCCGCCGCCCCCGCCGTGTCGATATCGGAACCACTGCCATAGACCGCGACCGACTGCCCTTCCCCGCGCGCTACGCGCATCGCCTCGAGCGAGAGCGAAGGCACCAGCTGCCCGTCATACTTCGCGATCAGCGGGATCTGCCGCACGATCCCGTCGCCGTCGCTCTGATGCGTGAGCGATCCCACCCCCGCAGCGGCATCGACAAATTGAGGCAGCGATTGCGTCGCACCCTTGTAGTCCAGCATCTCGCGCACTGGCGGAGACTGAAACAGCGAAAAGCCCGCCTTGGGTGCGAACGGTCGCCCGATATCATCCGTCTCCAGGATCATGCCCAGCACCACCGGCGATTCCGCCAGGCTTTGGCTGAAGATCGCGTCGTGGTCCTCCAGCGTCGCGAGTTGCGACACCAGCGCGGGATCGGCTCCTTCGCGCTCCAGCCCCTGTGCGACGCGCGCGGGGGAAGTCCGGTCCGGCTCGGCCAGCACAATGTCATAGGCGATAGCACTCGCGCCCGCTTCACCCAGCAGCCGGTTGAGCCGCGCCAGATCGCTGCGCGGCCAGGGCCATTGCCCGAGCTTGTCGATCGAATCCGCGTCGATATCGACCACCCGCACCGGGGCATCGCGATATTCGCGCGGAGAAGCCGCCTGATAGGCGTCAAACAGCTGCATCCCCAACCTGTCGAGCGGCGTGAAGGCGGCGATCTGCAGCAGCGCCACGAGCGCCATGGCCGCAAGGCCCGCAAGCACCGGCACGCCATTCTCTCTCTGCAGCCAATCTCGTAGCATCAGCCCCCCGCGGCCTATCCTGCGCAAGACCATATGGTGTCTTGCCGCCAGCGTCCATTCCGCTCGCACCTGCTCCGTGTGGCGGCAAAAAAGATCATGGTTAACTTCGGATAAACCAGCCCCCGCCAACTCCTCTTAAACCTTTGCGGAGTAAGCCGCTCACATGTTCGCTGCACTTCTGTCTCGCAAGCCGGGCCGCCGGCCAGCCACTTTGCTCAGCGCGTTGTTGCGCGACGAAAGCGGTGCGACTGCTATCGAATATGCGCTGATCGCCGTGTTGATCGCCATTGCCGCGATTGCCGGGTTCCAGAGCCTCGGCAATGAATTGCTGACGACATTCAGCTCCGTCAGCAGCAAGATGAACGACGTCAATTCCAGGGCGTAGTTTTCCGCGCTACCGCTCCGCTGCTTGAGCGCGTGACTCGGCGCGTAGCGCCGCAAGCGCGACTGCGCGCCCGAGCCTTTGCGAGGGAAGCCAAGCGAGCGGATGCGAACGCCGACGCTTGAGGCCAAACAAAAACGCGCATATTTTCCTACTCCGGGTTTTTCTGCTTCACGCTCGTGAATGGATGAAAGTGACACTCGGCCTGAAAGGCCGCAAGGGCGACCGCCCGCCCCCAGCGGAAGCGAAGCTGAACGACCGGAGGGAGGACAAATCGCGCCCCCGGATGCGGGTGCGGAAAACAAGAGTCCCACACCAGCCCTCCCCGCATTCACCCCCGTCCCGCGCGCGAAAGACCGTTCCAATGGTTGGAAGCCCGAGGTCCAGCGCGCCTTCATCGAAGCGCTGGCCGACACCGGCAGTGTGCGCGCCGCTTGCCGCATGGTCGGCCGCACCGAACACGGCGTCTACCAGCTTCGCCGCCACCCTGAGGCGGAAAGCTTCTGCGCCGCGTGGGAGGCCGCGCTGAAGCTCGGCATCAGGCGGATCGAGGATATCGCCATGGACCGCGCGATCAACGGGACGCAGGAGCCGGTCTATTCCTACGGCAAGCTGGTCGGCACGCGCACGCGGCATAATGACCGGCTGCTGATGTTCCTGCTGAGGAACCGCTCGCCTGATCGTTTCGCGGAAGGCCGCGCGAAGGGGATGAGCGGGCTGGACCTGACCAGGCTCGAACAGGAGAAGAAGAAGTGGCGCAAGGAGTGGGAGCTGGAGCAGCGGGCCGAGCACCGCGTGGGCGATGCCGCCGAGGCGCGCCGGATCATCGACGGCAAGCTGGAAGAACTGCGCCAGCGCGTTCTGGCGAAGCAACGGCTCGAATGGGAAAGCCTCTCTGACGAGACCCGCGCGGCCTTTGCGGAATATGAGAGGCTGAGGGAGCGGGACCTGCGCGCTCAAACAGCAGGAGGCGTCACACAACAGTTGCTAACTGGCGGTGATCGGGGAGCGACTAGCGACCCGCAAGGGCGACCGCCCGCCGCGCCTTATGGCGCGAAGCCAAGCAGCGCGGATGCGCTGCGCCCGGCGTTTGAGGGCGAAGACAAAAAGATTGGCTGGTCACGGTTCACCTCATGGGAGGATGGAGGGGAACCGGACTATTTATAGCGAATGGGGCGTGTAGGACAGACCGCTACCACGGCCAGGGAACGGTCCACGCAAACAGCGTTTCGCGGAGCCAGATCAGCGCGCGCGGGAGATAGAGACTGACCGTGAGCGATGCGACAATCATACCAAACAGCACCAGTGCCAGATTTCGCATTTGAGCGCGGCGGTTCTCGCCGGGGAACAGGCGCTCACCCAGCCCCCGCCATGGGCCGGGATTCTCAATGCGATGACGATAGATGATCCATACGCGGAAGCCGACGAAACCCAGCACCAGCGCCGCCGGACCCAGTGTCCAAACTATGTCACCAAAGATCGCAGACAGCACCAGCAGGATCAGCCCCGCAGGCACCAGCGCGAACAGCAGGATCAAGCCGCTTTGGTCGAACTCGGCGCGTGCGGATGCGTCCAGTGGCGAATTGTCAGGATCGTTTTCGTCGCCGAGTTCTGTCATTGAACAATCTTGGTTCAACCTTTGGGAGCACGCAAGGGGACCGGACTAATTATGGGGATTGGGGCATGCAGGACAGCGCTAAGTTCGCCTAGCTTTCTCCAACGGGAATTCGCCTACTTTCCAACGAGATCTAGAATCGAGGCCCACAGACGCTTCACCCATGACCTCCTCGCGGAGAAGTATTTTTCCCGGTGTGCCTCGTCGCGTAGTAGGCTCCGCTCAACCTCTCCTGCGGACATCGGCGGGAGCCAAATTATATGGCCCTCTCGAATATAATAGTGCGATTTGCATTCAAAAAGCCGATTCCCGACCGATGGGCAAACAGTGGGCTGCTCATCAACGATTTCAAGTGTCCAATCTTGCGGTTTTACGGAGATCACTACTTTATTGCCGCAGCCACAGGCGCAAAGATGTGAGGTCGTCCGGAATCGCTCACTGAAATACAGCGTCCCCTCTTCCAAATCGTTTGGAATAAATTCACAACGCTGAAGGGAAATTTCAGAGATCATGATGGGATCTTGCTTGTGATTGCGCTCATGCGTCGGCTTGGAATGATGTGTCGGAAAAAGCCCACGTCATCGGCATAAAACCCAAAGTGGCTTTTAAAACGGATAACGGCTATGGCAGCAGTTAGTGCAATCCATTCAGCTATCTGGATATTTGTGAGGTACTGTTCTTGGTCTGCATCTGCAAATGGAATAGCATTCTGTTGTTGAACTACCTGCCGCGTCTCATCAGAGACGAAGGTAGTGCGCACCATACCAAATAGCCCATCATCGGCGCGCTCAAGGCCCATACCCACGTCAATATAGGTTAGCTCCCTTGAGTCGAAAAGCGACGTGAGTTCTCGGCGAGAAATCCCGTTATCGATGGCGAGAAAGATGAAATCGCAGTCCGACACCATTTCCACATTCGAGGAATTGATCCGTACCGAATGAAATTCCAAACCTTCTCGGAATGTGCCGTATCGGTCTCGATAGACTTCAACCTTCGGCCTAT
This sequence comes from Altererythrobacter sp., assembly GCF_050299635.1. NCBI lineage: Bacteria > Pseudomonadati > Pseudomonadota > Alphaproteobacteria > Sphingomonadales > Erythrobacteraceae > Altererythrobacter > Altererythrobacter sp. The sequence goes on along the minus strand of NZ_JBNKWF010000032.1, from coordinate 1,306 downwards.
CAAATTCAGTGACATTCGAGCTTCCAGGTGATCGAAACGAGGTTTTCACTTCGAAATCGTCGGCGTCAAACACTCGTATTTTGCGAACCGGAGTTTTGACGAGAAAATCTAAGATGTATGACCCCGTGCCACCCACGCCGATCAGGCCAACAGTCAACTCTTTCAATGGTATGTTGTAATTATCTAGGCCTGCCGCTGCGGAGTGAGCGTCGGGGAACTTAAATGGCGGATCGTAATCGCTCTCGATATCAACATCCACCATCGCTTTCACCGTACCTGGAAATTTATGTTCAACAGGCGCGGATATGGTGCGGAAATAATGCACTACTTTCTCAGCAAGAGACACATATTCACGATTATGCCCATTCGCCCTTATTTTATAGGAGAAATAGTACTGAGCTACTGCGCCACCGAAGACCGGATAGTTGTTTCCCGCGCCTTCGCCTAATACCGGTAGCATCGTTCGACCATCGAGCTCGTGCGGAGTACCCCCCGCGAAATACATTTGATGATTGCTCGGAAGACCAACGCTCCCGTCCCCCATTATGTGCAACGGGTCAACGAGATAGCCTCGGTGAGCCTCCCCATCTTCACCAAGGAAAGGAACTGGGATAATAATCCTATTGTCAGCGACTCCGAATTTTACACCCGCTTGTTCAAGAGCCTCGAAGCTCCCATCAGGACATGCCAGTTGCAATGACATCAAAAACCATATCCTTCTTGACCTTGATACAACCGCCAAAGGGCAAAACGTCTGATTTCTTCCCGTCTTCGTAGGTAACGGTATACGGCTGCGCTGCGTCACCTTCGACGTTAAAGGCGATGCGCACTAGGTCACCGTGGCATATCTCGCCCTTCGGAACCCTATGCTGTTGGCCATTCACCACGATCTCAACTGAATCAGCATTTTCGTTTGACATAACAACTCCTTCACTCAGATGTCGCAAGATAAGGCATGCTATCTTTAGTCGCAAGTACGTAACAAGAACAAATCCTCAGAAATTATTATCGGATAGGAGCTTACTCCGCAGCTTCGCGCTGCCACTCCAGCTCAGCACAACCCCCCCCACTTCCCCCGCCCCGCCCCATGGGCTAGGCTCGCGGCATGGAGCCAATTGCAGCATTCCTCGGCGGGGTTTTTGCCATCATCCTGATCATCCTCGTTTCGCTGCTGCGCAAGCGCAGCGGGGAGGACATGATCGACCGGCAGCGGCGCGACGTGGCGCGCGGGCTGAAACCTGCCGCACCGCACGCCACGCGGTCTGACGAGGCGGCGCTGCTAGTCGTGCCGGAAATCCGCGCGGCG
>NZ_JBNKWF010000031.1:0-28179 GCF_050299635.1 Altererythrobacter sp. | reverse complement strand
TTTCTCGATGCAGATCGGCGTGAAAAGGTGACGCGCATTATCAGCCCGCATTACCGCACGGTCGACACACCGCGCTGCGCCGCCGAACAATATCCCCGCCTGGCGCTGGGCGAGAATGACGTGTCCTTTTTCGAACGTATGCTGGCCTGGGACCATGCGGCCGGCGTGCTGTGGCTCAACGAAGCAGGCGGCAAGGCTGCGCGGCCAGACGGCTCATCCTATCGCGTCGACGAATGGGACCGTCCCGGCTTGATCGGCGCCGCCAGCCCCGCCCTATGGGATGAGCTGGCGGAACGCCTTCAATACCTCGATTAAAGCTGGCTCTCGATCCACTGCTTGAGCTGGCTCTTCGGGCGAGCGCCGGTAACTTCCGCCACCTTTTCGCCGCCCTTGTAGAGCGCGAGATAGGGAATGCCCTGCACGCCGAGACTGCCCGGCACATCGGGGTTTTCCATAATGTCCATCTTGGCGATCGTTACCTGGTCGGCCAGTTCGTCGCTGATTTCTTCCAGCGCAGGCGCGATCATCTTGCACGGGCCGCACCAATCGGCCCAGAAATCGACCAGCACGGGCTTTTCGGACTCGAGCACGTCACTCTGGAAACTGCTGTCGGTCACATTGACGGTGGCCATGGATGTTCTCCTGATTGTGTGTTGCCCTCAATCTAGGGCGGAATGCTCAAGTCACAATGGTTTCTGTCGAAAGCTTTTTTACCTGCTCTGGAAGGCGGCTTTGTGGGGCTTCAGCAGAGCATCTGGAAGCGCGAAGATCCGTGGCGCCTGCGTATAGAGCACCGCTGCGGCGACTGCACGCCCGGGATAGATCGCTTCCAGCGCCGCGACATAAGCTGCCATTTGCCGCACGGTCGTATCCGGAATCGCTTCGAGCGCCTCAGGCGGTCGCCGCGCGGTCTTGAAGTCCACCACCGTCACGCGTTCCGGCGTGACCAGAAGCCTGTCCGCAATGCCCGCGATCACTTCACCGCCAACCGTTGCCGCGAGTGGAACCTCGGCCAGGGCCTGCTGACCGAATACATCGGCAAAGTCCGGTTCTGCCAGCACCGCAAGCGCGTGCTCCGCGATTTCCGCACGCTGCGCTGCATCGAGATCACGCGCCTGGCGTTCAAGCCAAGCCGTGGCTGCATCGGCGCGCTGTTCCGGCTCGAGCTCTGGCAAGCGTTCGAGCAGCTTGTGGATCAGCACGCCGCGCCGCGCCGCTTCGCGCGCCTGATCGGGCGGCATGGGCGGGTCGGCCCCCTGTTCTTCGCCTGCCGAAGAGGGAGCAAGCGGGCGCGGAGGGCGCGGTTCCGGCCCGATTGGCGTCGTCGTCCAAGCAGGGAGTTCGATAGCACCTCCGGCCTCCGCAGTCTGCGCTGCCTTGATCGGTGCTGCCCGCTCGCCCAGTTCTCGCCGCGCTCCCCACAGCTCGTCCGCCAGTGCATCCTCGCCAAACAATGGAGCAAGCCGCGCATACCAGCTATCTGCATGCGGGCCGTTGCGCTCACGCGGGCCGAGCGAGCCACCAATGAACAGCGCCTCTTCGGCACGCGTCATCGCGACATAGAGCAGCCGCCAATGCTCCTGCAATTCGGCTGCCGCAGCGGATTCTTGGGCAGCTTCAACCGGCCCCGCCCGCTCCTCCTTGTTGAGACGCGGCAGAGGGACGGGGCGCGAATGGTCCTTCCCCGGCAGATCTTCGTCGAGCGAAAGCTCCCCGCCCTCGCCCGGCCTGCCCGTCGCATCGGCCAGGATCACGATCGGCGCTTGCAAGCCTTTCGATCCATGAACCGTCATTACGCGCACCAGATCTGGTGTTTCGCCCGGATCGCGCTTCAGCTCGCCTTCGCCCGCATCGAACCAGCGGATGAAGCCGGCCAAGCTTGGCGTATGCACCGCTTCATAGGCGAAAGCGGCATTAATCAACTCGTCAATCGGATCGCCCGCTTCGCGCCCGAGCCGCGTGAGCAATTTCTGCCGACCCTTCCACGGTCCGACCAGCATCCAGTGCAGCAGCGCCTCGGGCGTCTCGAAGTCCGCCAGCGCCAGCAATTGGCGTAGTTTCGCGGTGGTTTCCGCGACTAGAGGCGCTTCGCTGTCACGCAGATGGTGCCACAAATGCTTGCCAGTTTCGCGAGGAACATGGGTGAGCAGATCGTCCTGACTCCACCCGATCAATGGCGATGATAGCAGATTGGCGAGATTGAGATCGTCGAGCGGTTGCGCGGCAAAACGCAGCGCCGCCATCAAATCCTTAACCGCCAGCGGCGCACCCAACCGCAGCCGGTCGACACCCGCCACCGGCACACCCTTGGCATGAAGCCGAGCAACGATCAGCGAAGCGAGCTCGCGCCGCTTGCGCACCAGCACCATGATGTCGCCCGCGCGGGCATTGCGATGCGTGCCCTTTGTCAGCGCGAAAGGCTCGCTGCCCTGCACCCAGCGCTGGACCTGCTCCGCGATCCGGTCAGCCAATTGGCGATCATGCCGTGCGAGCCAGTCTTCCTGCCCCTCCTCGCCATCGTCTTCGCCGCGCCCATCTTCAACCGGGTTCCACAGCGTGACGAGGCCCGGACGTGCTTCGCCTTCATGCGGTGGCGGCTCCGCCTTCAGGCCAAACGCAGTCGGACCGATCGCAGCGATCGCCCCATCGACGAATTGCAGTACCGAATGCGACGTGCGGAAGCTCTGCCCCAGATCGAGATCGAGCAGTTCGTGCGCTGCCGATCTGCTGCGGAGGCCGGCGACATTCTCTGCCGCGCCATGCATCGCCGCCTTTACGCGCTGCTTCGCGGCTTCGAAATTCTCAGGACTGGTTCCCTGGAAACCGAAGATCGCCTGCTTGTAATCGCCCACGGTGAAGATGGTGCGCAGCCTATCGCCCGCCGCCCCTTCACCGGAGAAGAAATCGTCAATCAGCCCGTCGATGATCTTCCATTGCGCGGCATTGGTATCCTGGGCTTCGTCGACCAGAATGTGATCGAAGCGACGATCGAGCTTGTAGCGGATCCAGTCGGCGGCGGATTGGTCGTTAAGCAGGCTGGCGGCACGCTGGATCAGATCGTCGAAATCGAGCAGCCCCTCGCGCGTCTTGGCTTCGTCCCACTTGAGCGCGAATTTGCGCCCCAGTTCCAGCGCCGGAGCGAGAAAATCTGCAAGGTCGAGCAGCGCCTGCCGCTCCCTGACCAGCGCGACCGCCTCGGCTATTTCCTGCTGGCGCGTGGGGAATTGAGGGTCCGCGTCGGCGGGCTTCTTCATTGCGCGAGGAGCGCCGTCTTTCTTCAGCACAGTGTCGAAGAAACCGGGCATCGCCTCTAGCCGCGACTCAACCGGGAGGGAGAGCCATTGTTCGATAAAAGCCTGCGTTTCCTGCCCAGTCTTGGTGTTCCATACAGCCAGTACCGGTAACATCGCGCGCAATTGGTGGTCAGGGAAGATATCGGGTGAGACTGCGTCCGCCACCCAGGCGGCATCGGCATCGCTCGACAGGCCGAGCAGTTGAAGGACCCGCGGGAGCATGGGGGGCTGCCATGCGGTGCGCCCGAACCACATCTGGCGCGCACTGGCGCAGCGCATCAGCCAGGCGCGCAACGCATCCGGGTCCTTGCGGCGGCTGAAATCCGACACTGCATTTAGCGCAGCATGATCTCCGCGAGTTTCCGCCTCGACCAGCAAGTCCGCCAAAACATCTCGCGCCAGCAATTCACGCTCGCGGTCCTCCATCGGCCGCGCACCGGGGATCAGCTCGGCTTCGTTGGGGAAATTGGCCAGCAGCCATTGCGAGAAAGCGTGGATCGTATCGATCCTGAGACCTCCGCCGGAGCAATCGAGCACACTGGCGAACAGCGTCCGGGCGCGCTCGCGCGCTTCCGGGTCACTGCTTGCGCCCAGATGGCCAAGCTCTGTCGCCAGCTCGGTATCCTTGAGCCGCACCCAGCGCGCCAGGACCGAGTTGATGCGAACCGCCATCTCCGCCGCGCCCGCCTTGGTGAAAGTCAGGCACAGGATCTGCGATGGATCGACATGCGGTTGCAGCAACAAGCGCAGCACGCGCGCGGAAAGCACCTGTGTTTTGCCCGTCCCTGCCGAAGCGGAAAGCCACACGCTTTCCTGCGGATCGACCGCGCGGCGCTGATTGCCTTTCAGCTCAAAGACCGCGCCGCTCATTCGCTTTCCCCTTCGCTGTCAGCAAGCCGGATCAGCCACTCCTCTAGCCGCATCAACTGGTCGTAGTCGTCATACCCCGGGTAGTTGGGATTGAGCCGCGCAGTGAAGGGTTCGCGCCCCTTGATATAGTCGCGAATTGCGCGAGCAAGGAACTCCTCATGTGCAGGCAGGAATTCCTCGGGCAAGAGGCCCGACTTCTTGTTGCCGACCTTCATCGGCACATCGACATAGCCGAAACCGCCTTCCTTGTTTTTGGCCAGCGACCAATATTCAAACGCAGCGGCCTCGCCCGAGAGCCCCCCGAAATCGCCCTCGCGCGCGATCAGGCCCTGCAATCCAAGCTGGAGCGCGAAACCCGCTTCGGCCTGCGCGGCAGACGGCGGCTTGCCCGTCTTGTAATCGACGATGGCCAGCGACCCGTCAGGCATGCGGTCGATCCGGTCGGCGCGCCCGTAAACTCGCACGCCCTGATACTCCATCGAGCCCTTCTGCTCGACCGCGACGACCTCGCGCCCGGCCCCTTCCTGCGCCGCGATCTCCTCCGCCACCCATTCGAGTGCGGCGAATAGGCGCGGCTTCCACAGGCCGGTCATCAGCGGGTGGAGATTGTGTTCCCCAAGCACTTCTTCCGCAACCGGTAGAATAGCAGCGGCAGGATCAGTCTTGCGCGCCTTGTGCCAGCGTTCGAGCACGGCATGCGCCAGCGTCCCCTTGAAGGCGGGATCCGAGTAGGGATCGGCATCGAGCGGATCGAGCGAGCGAAGGTGCAGGATTTCGCTGGCATAGAACTGGTAGGGATCGCCCAGCAGCCGGTCGAGCGCAGTGACCTTGATCGGCACGTCGCGCAGTTCCGCATCCGGATCAGGTTTGGGCCGCGCATATGGAGCGATCTCGCCCTTGGCCTTGTCGATCTCATTTCCAAACTCGAGCGCTCTTGTTTCGCGATATTGGCCTGCATTCTCGCCCAGCAAGGCCTCGATCCGCAGCAAGAAACGCGAAGGGATCGCAGGCCCGTCAATGTCGCGTTCCGCCCGGCTCAGCACCACTTCAGGCGCGCCCAAGGCCCCGGCAAGATCATGCGCGGCGAGCCCTATGCGAAAGTCCGAACCAGGAACGCCAAGCGCCCGCAAAATGGCGGGGGCCAGTAGCGGGTCGCTGCCAGGAACGCCCGGCCATGTTCCTTCGTTGAGCCCGGCGCAGATGACCAGATCTGCCCGCGTCATGCGCGATTCGAGCAGGCCGTAAATAGCGATACGGGGATGCCCGCCATAAGGCGGCCTGACCGCGATCTGCTCCATCGCGTCGCGTAGGGCCGCATGCAGATCGCCGCGCTCGACTACCGTGCCTGCCGCACGCGCCTCGGCCCGGATATCTTCGACGAAGCGGGAGAGCGCGCGGCCATCTTCCTTGGCCCAGATCTCCTCTCCTGCCAGAGCTTCGGCGGCGAGAATCAGGCTATCGAGCGCATCGGCGAGAGCAACTTCCGGTGTTTCAGGGATCATCGCTTCCAGCAGCGGCACGACACCTTCCCACCACTCGGCAACGCCCGCTCTTGCAGCGAGCCTAGCAAGTGGCTCGAAGCCCGGCGCGGGGCGTGGTCCGCGCAACCTTCGCTCAAACGCGCGCAGGTTTTCGAGCCATGCCCGGCGCTCCTCCCCGCGCTTCACCAGCGGATGCGCCAGCGCGGCGATGAGTTCAACCGGCGCAAGATCTTCGCTCGCAAGTTCCGCCAATTGCAGCAGGAAACGCCCCGCGGCGGTCAGGTGCAGCGGAGTGCCGGCGGAATCGTCGGCCGCGATGTTCCAACGCTCCAGATGCCTTACAACCCGCCGAGCCAGCACGCGATCTGGCGTGATCACGGCCACGCGTTTTCCCGGTTGTTCCAGTGCCTCACGCACCAGCAAGGCAACCGCCTGCGCCTCCGATTCACCATTGGGCGCAGTCATCAGTCGTACGCCAGCAAGCCGCCGCTTCTCGGCCGGAAGATCAACCCAGGCCTTGCTCGCTTCAGGCGGAAGGAAAAGTGAGGAGATCGCATGGCTGCGCTGCCACGGCGCGGCGCCGATCCCCTTGCGATGCCAGGGCTGCACTTCCTCGCGGTTCACGCCCATTCTGTTGAGCAACAGCTTGAGGTGATATTGCGGGTGCGTCAGCGCATCGCCGCGCGCGAAGACCGGCCCGCCCGGTTCATCCGATTGCCCCGCCAGCCCCAGCTCGTCCCAAGCGGCATCATCCATTGTGAGATCGAGATCGGGCAAGATCACGGCTCCTTGCGGAAGATCAGCAATCACGCGCAGCAGGCGCGCGAGCGCGGGCGCGGCGCTGGTCACGCCAGCGGCAATGATTGGTGTTTCCGGTGGTCGCTCGCGCCAGCACTTGGCCGCGCGGTGGAACAGCAGATTGCGCCGCGTTGCCGTGTCGACGTTGCCGCGTTCCTGCAGATGCGCAAGCCAGCGTGCCTGCACCCGTGCGAACAGGCGGATGCTGTCCTGCCAGTGCTGCGAAAGGCTGCCCGCCAAGAGATCCAGCACGCGGTCGCTCAGCAGCTCATCCGGAGCGGTATCTTCGACCAGCAGCCGGTCCATCGTCGCCGCCATTTCGCGCGCGAGCCGAAGCAGAGCCGCGCTGCCCGGAACGGTGCGGCTCTGCGCCTCCATTTCGATCCGCAACAGTTCGGCCAGTTCCAGCCATCGCCGGGTCGGTTCGACAGCAGGTGGAATATCGCTCGCGCCGAGTGGGTCGATCAGCGGGCCGAGCGTCTCATCGAGATCGAGATCGCCCACTATCGCCATGCGCGGCATGAGCATACCGGGCACGCCCATTTCGCCGCTCAAGCGGATAAATGCTTCGCTGATGGTGCGCGCCGCACGGCTCGACGGGAGGAGCAAGGTCAGGCGAGAAAGGCCGAAGTCAGGGTCGGCATATCGCGGGACAAGCCCGGCCACCAGTGCATCTGCAAAGCCGCGGTGTGCGGCTATCGAATAGACCTGAGGATGATGTCTGTCGGTGTTCATATGCATGAACACCATAAGTAGGGCTCCAGCCCGCTCCCCCTCCCAGCCACCCAATCATGCCCGGTCAAGCTATCGGCTGGCTGGGAGGGGGAGCAGGCTGGCACCGTCATTCAGAAAACATGCCCACGCCCAAGCGCGTGTTCGGTAGGTCTGATCGCTTGCGGCGTGCCGACTTCGAACCACTCCCCGGTGAAGGACGCCCCGAAAAGCCGCCCTTCCTCTATCGCGCGATTCCACAGCACATTGGTCGAAAACGCACCTACGGGGGCATCGCGCAGCAGGCGATGCGAAACCAGCTGGATGCCGGTGTAGATGAAGGGAGCAATCCGGCCCGGTCTGCGGCGGCTGAGGCGTCCCAGCCCATCCATATGGAAATCCCCCGACCCATCGAAATTGGCAGCACGCGAATGCGGTACGACCAGCAGCAGCGCGTCCATCACCTCAGGATCCCAGCGCTGCGAGAGATCGTGGAAACCGCTGCGTGGCCCCTCCAGCCAGATATTGTCGGCATTGAGGCAGAAAAAGGGATCGGGCAGATGCGGCAGTGCCTTGACCATGCCGCCGCCCGTTTCGAGCAGTGCATCGCGTTCATCCGACACAGTAATTGCAGGCTGTTTGCGGTCCTTCACATGCGCTTCGAGCGCATCGGCGAGGTAATGCACATTGACCACCGCGCGCGCCACGCCCGCGTCAGCCAGCCGGTCAAGCGCATGGTCGATCAACGGCTTACCCGCGACCCGCACCAGCGGCTTGGGCTGCGAGGCAGTGAGCGGACGCATCCGCTTGCCCAGCCCTGCAGCCATTACCATCGCCGTATCGGATGCGAGTTCGCTCACGCGACTTTGCCCCCCAGTTCATCGCGCAATGCCTGCGGGATGTTGCTGTCAAACCACAGTGCGACAGGCGCGAGCGCCGGATGCGCCAGATCACGCTCCATCGCCTCCCATACGCGCGGGATCAGCTCAAGATAGCGCGGCTTTCCATCACGCTTGTAGAGCCGGGTAAAGATGCCAACTATCTTGGCGTTGCGCTGCGCGCCGAGCCTTGCATAATCGGCCTCGAATTCCGCGCCTATGTCCACGGCCGACAGATATCGATCGAGCATGGCGCGCTCCAATTCTGGTGAAACGTCGCGGCGCGCATCCTGCAACAGCGACACCAGATCGTAAGCCGGATGTCCCACCAGCGCATCCTGGAAGTCGATCAGCCCTTGTGCCGCCCCGCTTGCCGGATCGCCCAGCAGCATGATGTTTTCCGCATGATAGTCACGCAGCACGGTGACACCCGGCTGCTGGCGCGGAATTATTGGACCGAGCGCTTCGTCCCAGGCGGCGCAATAGCCTGCTTCATCGACAGAGAGCCCCATGGCGGGGCAATACCATTCGGTGAACACGCCAGCCTCGCGTTGGTAGACCTCCATGTCATAAGGGTGGAAAGGTCCGGCAGGCTTGCTGTGCAATTCTACCAGCGCGTCGATTGCGCCTTCATAAGCGGCTGTCTCGCTCTCAGGATGAAGGTCGAGCCAGTCTCGCATCCGGTCGTTGCCGAAATCCTCCAGTAGCACCCAGCCTTCCGCTGCATGCTCGGCCATGATCGCTGGTGCGCGCATCCCGTGTCCAGTGAGCCAATGCGCAACATGCAGGAAGGGAGCCGGATCTTCGTGCGGCGGCGGCGCATGCATCAGCATCGCCCTGTCGGCTCCACTGTCGCCAACACGATGAATGCGGAAATAGCGCCTGAAAGAGGCATCGCCGGGTATCGGATCGATATCCGCCCCCGCCCAGCCCGCTTCGGCAAGAAACTCGACTAACCCGTCCGGCAATTCGCTCATGGCAGGCGCTCTAGCCAATCGTTACCTGCTCCGACAATCGCTACCCGACCGTCATCCGCAAATTCCAGCGTGATCGAGAGGCATTGCGGCTCGTGAGCAAATCCGCCCGCCTTTTCCGGCCATTCGGCAATCAGCGCAGCGCCGTCACGATAATCGTCCAGACCAAGTTCCTCCACCTCTTCAGGCCGTTCGAGCCGGTAGAAATCCGCATGTACGGCAGGCACGCGCATCGCAGTGGCATCGTAGGTTTCGACAATCGTGAATGTGGGAGACGGAACCTCCCCCTTATGGCCCAGGGCATGCAGGATTGCGCGCGCCAGAGTGGTCTTGCCCGTACCAAGATCGCCGCTCAGCGCCACGACATCGCCGGCCCGCAAACGCGCGGCGATGCGCACGCCAAATGCCTCCATCGAATCAAGATCCGGCAGTTCAATCGTCACGGCAGGCGGATAATCGCGGTGGTGCCCGCGCCCTTCTCGCTCTGCATGGTCAGCGTGCCGCCATGCGCCTCGATCAATTGCCGCGCGAGGGGGATGCCAAGCCCTTGCCGCTTTTCGAGCTTGCCATCGGCCAGTTCGCTTAGGCCCCCAACCGCGCGGGCAAGCTCATCCGCGCTCATGCCTTCGCCATTGTCGGAGATGACGATCCGGGCCCCGTTTTTGCCCTTGGCCACATCAACCAGGATCTTGCCGCCCTCGGGCGTCGCCGCAATTGCATTGTCGACCAGATTGCCGATCACACGGCCAAGCTGGCGCTTGTCACCTTCGATCGCGCCCCCGGGATTGCCGCGCAGGTCAAGTGATATGCCCGCATCCACGATCGGCTTCTCGCGCAGGCGCACCACCTCGGCAACAAATGGAAGAAGTTCGAGGCGTTCCTTGCTGAGAGGCAGCAGGCCGGCCTCGCTCTGCGACAGGTCCAGCACGTTTTCGACCTGTTCGGTCAGGCGGGAGACAGATTCGAGGATCGCATCGGTATAGTCCTTGATCTGATCGGACACCGGGCCAGCCGCACCGCTCTGTATCAACTCCGCAAAACCGCCGATCGACGTTAGCGGGGTGCGGAATTCGTAGGACATATTTGCGAGGAAGCGCGCCTTGACCGCATCGGCCTCTTCCAGCGCGATGTTGCGTTCGCGCAGCGCGTTCTCGGCCATTTGCGAATCGGTGATGTCGAGCACAGTCAGCAAGCCGTTGCCATCGGGCAGCGGCACGCCCGCAAACTCAAGCGTGCGCCCGTCCGCAAGTTCGATCCGCCCGCCCTTTTCCTTGCGGTCCAGCGTCGCGGTACGGATGATATCGCCAATTGCCTTGACCTTGGCCGGTCGCGCCAGATTGGACGCAATCAGCTTGAGCAACTGGTCTGCACTGGGATGGGAATCGAGTTGATCCTCGGCAAGCCCCCAGGTTCCCGCAAAGCTGCGGTTCCATAGCTGCAACGAGCCGTCGGGCGCGAAAACCGCCAACGCTTCGAACAGGCTGTCCAGCATGGCGGTGCGGGTCCGCAGCAGCGTGTCGCGCGTGGCCGACAGGGCGAGTTGTTCGGTACGATCCTCTGCAATCAGCACCAGCCCGCCATCGGGCATCGGCTGAGCGACGATGCGCAAATGCGTGTTATCGGTCAGCGGCCAGGCCTCTTCCTTGGTATCGTGCGAGCCGAACCAGGCCAGGTGCTCACTCCGCCATGCCGGGAAATCGCGCACTTCGGGCGTGCGCCGCTTTTCACGCGCATCGCTGAGGAAGCGGTCAAACGGCAAGGCTTCAGAGATAGAGCCGAAGGAAAGGTCGAACTGGCGCAGGAATGGCTTGTTCGCAAAGACCAGCTTCTGTCCGGCATCGAATTGCGCGACCCCGACCGAAAGTTGATCGAGCATGGCGCGCTGCGCTTCGCGGAACGCGCGGAACTCGCGCGCCTGCTGCTCCATTTCCTCGATATCGATCGCGTAGCCTGCGACGCCTTCCTTGCCCAAGGGCAAATCGCTGACCCGGTAGGCGCGCCGCTCGCCATTTGCAGTGGCCGGCACGATGCGTTCAGCAGCCATGCCCTGCTGCGCCGCCTGCTGGGCGATCTGCGCGGGGCCAAGACCGTCAATTTCCTCGATCAGCTCGATCTGCTTGCGGACCACCTCTTCCGCATCGTCAACTCCGACCGCATCGACATAGGCGCGGTTGACCAGTCGCAGCTTGGAATCGGGCCCGCGAAACCACATCGGCATTGGTGCGGCTTCGATCAGGCCAACCAGTGCGGAGAAATCGCCACGAGCGCGCGTTGCTTCCTCTCGCAGACTGGCAAGTTCATGCTCGCTATCGGAGAAATCGAACACCCACACCAACGCTGCCCCTCCGGGCGAGACAGCAGGGTTTGCGAGCGTTCCGCGCAGCGCCAGGCTGCGTTTCGATCCGACCGGCGTGACCGCCATGCGAAACGGCGCGGCGGTCTTCTGCGTCTGCTTCACGGCTTTTGACAATGCCTCGAGCTGATCGCCCGACAACCCGCGACTGCCCCCTCCATCAAGCTCGCTGAGATATTGCGGCATTGAGTCGAGGCCGAGCCAGCCAGCCAACCGTTCAGGCGCTTCGATCTTGCCGTCCGCACGCACAAGCAAGGGAACCGCTGGTGCCTCGTCGAGCATCTTGCTCATTCGCTGCATGCTCTTGCGCATTGCGTCGTGCCGACGCGCATGGCGCGCCGAGCGAAGCATCAGCAGAGCCGCACCCACCGTCCAGGCCGCAAGCAGCAGACCAATAATCGCCAGAGCAGTGAGCGAAAGTTCCATGCATCCCAGCTATGCGTGGTGAGCCCCCGATGCAACTGGCCCACAAACGAAAAGCCCCCGCAAAAGCGAGGGCTTTCCCTAATTAGGCGACGAACCGTGCGATACGGCCCGCAAATACCTAATAACGATAGTGATCGGGCTTGAACGGGCCGTGTTGCGGCACACCGATGTAGTCGGCCTGCTTCTTGCTGAGTTTGGTAAGTGAAACGCCCAACTTTGCCAGATGCAACTCGGCGACCTTCTCGTCCAGATGCTTGGGCAGGACATGGACTTCCTTCGAATAGTCATGTCCGCGCTGCCACAGCTCGATCTGCGCCAATACCTGGTTGGTAAAGGAACAGCTCATTACAAAGCTTGGGTGGCCGGTGGCGCAGCCCAGATTCACCAGGCGGCCTTGCGCCAGCACGATGATCTGCTTGCCATCGGGGAAGGTCACAAGGTCCGTGCCCGGCTTCACTTCCTTCCACTCGTAGTTGCTGAGCGCGCCGATCTGGATTTCGGAATCGAAGTGACCGATGTTGCACACGATGCTCATCGGCTTCATCGCCTTCATATGCTCTGCAGTGATGACGTCTTCATTGCCGGTAGCGGTCACGAAGATATCGCAGCGTTCAACCGCTTCATCCATGGTGACGACTTCATAGCCTTCCATCGCCGCCTGCAGGGCGCAGATGGGATCGATTTCCGTCACCATCACGCGCGCGCCGCCCTGGCGCAGCGAATCCGCACTACCCTTGCCAACGTCGCCAAAGCCGGCAACGCAAGCAACCTTGCCGGCCAGCATCACGTCGGTCGCACGGCGGATCGCATCGACAAGCGATTCCTTGCAGCCATAGAGGTTGTCGAACTTCGACTTGGTGACGGAGTCGTTCACATTGATCGCAGGGAACGGCAGATGGCCGTTCTTGGCAATCTGGTAGAGACGGTGAACGCCAGTGGTGGTCTCTTCGGAGACGCCCTTGATCGCTTTCACACTGGCGGTGAGATAGCCGGGCTTGCGAGCGATGAACTCTTTCAGCGCACGCTGCATTTCGATCTCTTCGGCGTTGGTCGGCTCTGGCATGGTCTCGCCCGCTTCCAGACGCGCGCCCCACAGAGCGAACATGGTGGCATCGCCGCCATCGTCGAGGATCATGTTGGCGGTAAGGTCAGGCTCATTTTCGCTCGACCAGTCGAAGATGCGACCGACATAGTCCCAATACTCGCCCAGGCTCTCGCCCTTGATTGCAAAGACCGGAATGCCGCGCGCGGCGATCGCGGCGGCTGCGTGATCCTGCGTGGAGAAGATATTGCAGGTCGCCCAGCGCACGTCCGCGCCCAGTTCCACCAGCGTTTCAATCAAGACCGCGGTCTGGATCGTCATGTGGAGCGAGCCAGTGATGCGTGCGCCGCGCAGCGGCTTCGAGGCACCGAACTCTTCGCGCAGCGCCATCAGGCCAGGCATTTCGGTTTCAGCAATCCTGATCTCGTCGCGCCCGTATTCGGCAAGCGAGATGTCCTTGATGATATGGTCCTGGCTAGCTTCGGCCACGTCTTTCTCCTGATATCGGCAATAGTCGGCGAGCGAAGGCACGCCCGCAATTTCTGAGCCGCGCCTCTAGCGGCTGGCCCGTCGCGAAGCAAATATAAAGCGATCTTTATATCTTGCATTGTTGCGGCTCGCTGCGAAGGCCCTATATCGGACGCCAAAGGACGGGATTACGAAAGGAAATTACGCAATGACAATCTCGGTTGGTGACAAGCTTCCGGAAGTTACTCTGGTCAAGGCGACCGAGGCCGGGCCCGAACAGGTGAGTTCCAGCGACTATTTCGCGGGCAAGAAGGTCGCGCTGTTTTCTGTCCCTGGTGCGTTCACGCCGACCTGTTCGGCGCGCCACTTGCCCGGTTATGTCGAAAAGGCAGCCGAACTGAAGGCCAAGGGCGTTGACGAAATTGCCTGCACAGCGGTGAACGACGCATTCGTGATGGGCGCGTGGAACCAGGCCGCTGGATCGGGCGACATCACCATGCTCGCGGATGGCAATGGCGATTTCGCCGAAGGTGTGGGCCTGACCATGGACGGTTCTGGCTTTGGCCTGGGAAAACGCGGTCAGCGCTATTCGATGATCGTGGACAATGGCGTCGTTACAGAACTCAACGTCGAGGCGCCCGGTGATTTCTCGGTCTCAAGCGCAGAGCATATGCTCGGCCAGCTCTAAGCCCCGGCAAGACACGCAAAATGAAAGGGCGCCCGCTGCGGCGCCCTTTTTGTATCTGCTTTCGCTCAGGCTGATGGATTTCTCGCGGTTATAAAGATCGCCTGCAGCGGCATGGACTCGCCCAGGCGTTCATCCAAAGATTGCGCGATTCTCTTGCCTACCGCCTCAGGATCGACGCCACGTTCCTTCAGCTCGTTGAAAAGCGGATTTCCGTGGACGATCCCGTGAGCGAAGAGGTCTATGTCATCCAGCACCCGCTGGTGAGGCAAGAACTCCACGTTCCATTCTTTGAAGCCAGCGCTGCGCAGATCCGCTTCGATCGCTTCAACGTCGCTATAGCTGAAAGGAACCTTGTAGAATCCCGGCGGGTCGTCTCGAACAAACTCTGCGCCCACATCATGGACGATCTCGGCAAAGGGATTGGCCTTCCAACTGTCCCATACGCTGAACAGATAGGTCCCACCGGGCTTCAAGACCCTCAAGGCTTCCCTGTAGCCCGCCTGGCGATCCGGAAAGAACATGACCCCGAACTGGCAGACCATTGCATCGAACATGTTGTCCTCAAACGGCAAGTCGCATGCGTCGGCAGTCCCGAACTCTATTGCCCCGATGCCGCTTAGCTTTACCGCGGCATAGTCAAGCATAGGCTGGTTCAGGTCAGTCGCGGTCAGCGCGCAACCCGATGAGAGGCTCTCGCGAAGGTAGCGCGTAACGATGCCTGTTCCAGCGGCCGTTTCGAGAACCGATTTGGGGTCGAGCGCCGCACAGCGATCCGCCATCTGCCGGGCGTAGTAATCGAAAATGTATGGCCCCAGCCCCCGGTCGTAATTCTCCGGCACATTTCCGGAAAAGCGTGTTTCAAGCTGTGCCATCGGTCAGTCCCCTTGTTCAGCGGGGTATCTAACACGGGACAGGCGGCGCGACCAATCGCCCGCCAACAGGAGACTGTTCTGATGCTGTCCTCGGCCGGACCTAATAGCCCATCAGGCTGAGCACTTCCTTGCGGCTGCGTTCGTCATGCAGGAACGTGCCCATCATCTGGCTGGTGACCATACTCACGCCGGGTGTACGCACGCCGCGACCAGTCATGCAGCCATGCTCAGCCTCGATCACCACCGCCACTCCCTTGGGTTCAAGGTGATCCCAGATACATTGTGCGACTTCCGCAGTGAGCCGTTCCTGGATCTGCAACCGCCGGGCATAGCCGTGCAGCACGCGGGCGAGCTTGGAAATGCCCACGACATGCTTGTCCGGCAGATAGGCAATCGCGGCCTTGCCCGTAATCGGCGCCATGTGATGTTCGCAGTGGCTCTGAAAGGGAATGTCCTTGAGCAGCACGATCTCGTCATAACCGCCCACTTCCTCGAACACACGCGAGAGATGGACGGACGGATCTTCCGCATAGCCCTGGCAATATTCGAGCCACGCACGCCCGACCCGCTTGGGCGTGTCGAGCAGGCCCTCACGCTTGGGATCGTCCCCTGCCCATTCGATCAAGGTGCGGATCGCATCCTGCACCTGCTCAGGCACCTCGGGCTTGCCGAGCGGGTTATCGTCATCGGGATCGATATCGCAGCTCAAAACCTTCCCTTTCGTTTCAGCCCGTGCACGCCGGCACCTTTGCCCCCCTTTGCGGAAAATTTTCCTGATGGCAAATGCCCAGAGCGCATCCCTCGGCCACCGGTACCACAAGTAGCGAGCCTTGCCCTGGCGCGGCACGGCCCCCATCTCCCGTTGATGGCGGATTTCTTCCATGGCCCCGATCGCGCTGCCTTCGAAGCCTATGCCCGTGCAACATTGCGGCAGATGCCGGCGGCGTTTCAGGAAAACCTGCGCGACGTGGTGCTTAAAATCGAAGAGTTCGCCACCGCCGAACAACTCGCATCCGTCGGACTCGATGATAAATGGCATTTGAGCGGCCTGTATGAAGGACGACCCCTGACGCACAAGTCAGTGTGGGAATCGGGCTCGATGCCGCCGATAATCAGTCTGTTTCGTCAACCCTTGCTGGCCGAAATGCATCAGACCGGCGTCTCGCTGGAAGCGATCGTCCGGCATGTCGTCGTGCATGAGGCCGGGCATCATTTCGGATTTTCAGACGAAGAGATGCATGCGCTGGAGAGACGAGTGCGATGAGCTGGAACCGCAGGTACTTTGCCAATCCGGTGCGCGACTAGCGCGCCGCAAGGCCGATTGGCCGCCCGTAGCGACGCGACCGTCAGGTCGTGTAGGCGAGGAAAGCCAAGCGAGCGGATGCGAGCGCCGACGTTTGTGGCAATCCGGTCCCCCGAACCAAAAAAACCCACCCCTTGCGGGATGGGCTTTCTTGGCGCGCCAGGAAGGATTCGAACCTCCGACCGCCTGATTCGTAGTCAGGTACTCTATCCAGCTGAGCTACTGGCGCGCGTGAGGGGCGGCACATAAGGGGGCTTCGCCAGCTTGGCAATCCCCTATCCAGCCTCTTTGGCAAACAAATGTCGGCAGAGTGCAATGTCGAGCGGCGGACGCGCGAGTTGCTCGATCTCCGCGGGAACGAACCAATCGATCGCACCGCCTTCATGCGCAAAGGGTTCTCCGGTCCAATCCTCGATAGTGTAAAGAAGAATGACAATCGGCTTTCGTATCCAATCTGTGTGTTCCGCACGCGATTCCTGAGCGAACCCGGCCGGAGTCGACACACCGGGCGCGATCACGATCCCCAATTCCTCATGTAGCTCGCGAATCAGCGCTTCCTCGGGCGATTCACCCGGATCCACCTTCCCACCGGGAAACTCCCATAACCCGCCGTGGTGCTTTTCAAGCGGCCGCCTGTGCATCAACCAGCGCCCCTGAGAATCGCGCAGCGCGCCCGCGACTACCGCCTGCCATGTCGGATTATTTTCCATCTCGAGGCTGTCCTTCAACCATTTCTTAACTTGCTCAGCTTCAAAAGCGCATTTGTCAGGAACGTGTCGGTGGAGTTCTCCATGATTACGAGAAACATTCTTAGGGCTATCGGCAACGACAGCACTGGATCGACCGCCATCGAATACGGCCTGATCGCGAGCTTGGTCGTGATTGCGTGCATGGGTGCCATCGATTCCGTTGCGGATGAGAACACGGGCATGTGGGCGTGGGTCAAGGCCGATGTCTCAAAGGCGATGGATAAGAAGTAACCATTTCGAAAGGTCCTGAATTAGGATTTTCTCAACGGCTGCGTCCTATCCCCACATTTGTCTGTTCGCGAGTTTAACGGGCGGACACGGGTACCGAAGACTGAACCAGGAGACTGAAAATGAAGTTCATCAACAAGATGCTCCGTGACGAGCAGGGCGCAACCGCCATCGAATACGGCCTGATCGCTGCTCTGATCGCTGTTGCTGCGATCACCGCAATGCAGAGCCTCGGCAACGAGCTTTCCACGACCTTCAACACCGTGTCGAGCACGATGAAGGACGCTAACGCCGCTGCCTAATCGCTTTAGATTAGACCAGAAAGAAGCGGCGGGATTTTCCCGCCGCTTTTTTTGTGCCTGCAATCGGAAATCTTACCATTCAGCGGGCCCGCACCACGATCTTCACTTTCTGGCCGGCCTGCAACGTGCTGGAGGAACCGAGCGCGTTGAGCACGCGAAAGCGGGCTTCCTGATTGTCGCTATAGGCCATCCGCCTGGCGAGCCCGCTCACCGTGTCGCCACTTCTTACGGTCACCACATCGATCCGCCGCGGGATTACACCTGCTGCTTCAGACGAGCTGACGCGACGCATCGAATTGAACATCGCTGAAAACACGTTCGATCGTCCTGCCGGCGTTATTGCGGTAAAGTGATAGGCACGGTCTTTCGCAAACTCATAGGCGAACACCACAACATCGACCTGGCTGTTGCCATTGTTGACCCTCGCCATGCCATAGGCGGCCGGAATGCCATTCACAGTCGTGCGCTGCATGCTTGAAGGTGCCAGCTTCTGCTGCTCTCCACCCAGCGCCGCAAACTGCTGCCGCACATAAGTTTCGAGATTTCCGCCATAGGACGCGAGCGAAAGCTGCGCCTTGCCGCTTTGCCCGTTGACGCTCACCGAACGCGTACCATTGAGCATGTAAAAGCCCTGCGGCGCGGTAAAAGCCAGCCGCATTTGCGGATGAATGAAGGTGCTTCCCTCGATCACGCCTTGCGCCGGATCGTCTCCATATAGCAGTCCATCGATCCGCGACATGAAGGTGTCGCGATTCGTGATGCCTGTTCCGAGCGGCTGGGCCTTGGATAGCGCCGTTTGCACACGGCTCGCCGGATCTGGGTGAGTTGAGGCCCATTCTGGCATCCTTGCGTCACCGCGTCCCTGCAAGCGGGCATCGAGCGCGTTCTGTGCGGCCAGACTGTTCAACACGGTCGACATCGCACGTGGATCGTACCCCGCCTTGTCGAGATACTGGATGCCCAGATCATCGGCCTGCAATTCCTGGCTGCGCGAGAATTTCAGCGTCAAGAGCTGGGTATATTGCGAACCCTGCTGGATTAGCCCGCCGACTTGACCACCCACGACCGATCCCAGCACCTGGCCGAGAACGCCCAGCAAGGCATCGCGCTGTGCGCGCTGCTGCCTGCGCTGCGAGTGGCGCGCAGCAACATGCGCGACTTCGTGACCCAGAACGCCGGCCAGCTCAGCCTCATTGTTCATCAGTCCGACGAGCTGACGTGTGGTGTAGATATAGCCGCCAGGAATGGCAAAGGCGTTGTTCACCGAGCTATTAAGCAGCGAAACGGTGAAGGAATCGCGCGCATTGCCCAAGCCGGATTGAACGGCGATGTTCTTGCCCACGGAAGCAACATAGGTGGCCTGAGTGCCGCTCATTGCACCGCCGAATTCAGCCAGGAGCTGGGGGTGAGCCTCGGCACCCTGTTGAGCTTCTGCCTGGGTAATCGGAGTGGAAGCACTGGGTATTTCACCGCCGCCCATGCACCCGGTGAGCGTGAGTGCGAGCGGAGCAACTGCTGCAAGCGCCAGCGATTTGCGCGAAATCATCATGTTCAATTCGACCTCCTGCATCCTCGGCAGCGTCCACCAATCGCTGCATTCAGCCTGTCATCCTATTCGCGCGAAAAACGCGAACTGTCACAGGCTATTAGAGCATCAGGTGGTGCCGATTTGCAAGAATCTCTCTTCGCGCATTTTCTGCAAGGCTTTCGGCGACAGGCCGTCGAGCGATTTCAGCTCTTCGCTCAGTGCTTTCGCAAGCGAAGCGGCAGCCGCGGACGGATCGCGATGAGCACCGCCAACCGGCTCCTTGATGATCCGGTCGATCACCTTGAGCCGCTTGAGATGCTGCGCGGTAACTTTCATCGCTTCAGCCGCATCGGGCGCCTTTTCAGCCGTACGCCACAGGATTGACGCACAGCCTTCGGGCGAGATCACCGAATAGACAGCATGTTCGAACATCAGCACACGCTCGGCGCTCGCCAGTGCGACAGCGCCGCCGGAACCGCCCTCGCCCACGATCGTCGCAACCATCGGAACCGGCAGCGCCAGGCAGGCTTCAGTCGAACGGGCGATAGCTTCGGCCTGGCCGCGCTCTTCCGCTTCGACACCCGGAAATGCGCCAGACGTATCGACCAAAGTGACCACTGGCAGGCCAAACCGCCCTGCAAGTTCCATCAGGCGGATTGCCTTGCGATAGCCTTCCGGCTTTCCCATCCCGAAATTGTGCCTGATCCGCGATTCGGTGTCATTGCCCTTCTCGTGGCCGATCAGCATGACCCGGCGACCGTCCAGCCGCGCAAATCCGCCCATGATCGCTTCATCTTCGCCGTAATAGCGGTCCCCGCCCAAAGGCGTAAAATCCTCGAACGCAAAATCCACAAAATCGCGGAAATGCGGGCGCTGTGGATGGCGGGCGACCTGAGTCTTCTGCCACGGCGTCAGCGAAGCATAGGTGCTGGCCAGCAGGTCCGCGCTCTTTTGTTCAAGGCGCTTCAGTTCGGCGGCGATATCAACCTCGTCACCCACGGCAGCGGCGCGCAATTCTGCGATCCGCTGATCAAGCTGGGCAACGGGCTTCTCGAAGTCGAGATAGGCGTTCATCGCAATTGCGCTAACCGGATGTGCCGCTTCGGGCAAGAGGATGACGCGTATTCACCAGAGCAACCAGCCGCGCGGCATCGACATGGGTATAGATTTGCGTGGTGGAGATGTCTGCATGGCCCAGCAGAGTCTGCAACACGCGCAGGTCCGCCCCGCCCTCGAGCAGATGCGTCGCAAAGGCATGGCGCAGAACATGCGGGCTAACCGATTCGGGGGGAATGTCCGCCCGCACGGCCAGCTCCTTGAGCATCTGGAAAAGTCTTACCCGCGTGAGATGCTTGCCGCGCGAGGGGAACAGGAATCGGGAATTATCGCCACGCACATCCAGCCAGCGGCTTAGCGCTTCGCGCGCACGGTCGCTCACAGGGACCATTCGCGCCTGCCCCCCCTTTCCCATGACAGTAAGCATCGGCGCATCACGCGGGACAGCGCTGACGGGCAGCGAAACCAACTCCGTCGCGCGCAATCCCGAACCATAAAGCATTTCCAGCAGCGCAAGCTGGCGCACCGCATTGGGTTTGCCACTCTCGGCCTCCAGCTCGGCGCGCTCAAACAGCCTGTCGACCGCGTCGTGCGACAGCACCTTGGGCAGCGGTCTTCGGGCAGAAGGCCGCGGCAATGCGCCTGACGGATCGTCCTGACGCCAGCCTTCGTCGAGCGCGAAACCAAAGAATTGCCTCAGGGCCGAGCTTTTGCGAGCAACCGTCGATGGCGCCAGGCTGGCCCAGGCTCCTGCCAGCCTTGCCACGGACTCGCGACTTGCCGAGGAAAGATCGCCGATCTCCGCTTCAGCGCCATCCAGATCCCGGCGATAGGCCGCGATAGTGTTGGCTGCCGCGCCTCGCTCTGCGGCGAGCATGTCCAGGAATGCCTCGACGGCGGCAGACATCAGCCGCGCGCAACCGCCTCCGCCGCGATCATCCGGGCTTCGGCATTCAGCCCGACCCGGTTCAGCGCGGAGACAATATGGTAAAGGTGCATTGCTGTCATGCGGTCCCACCCGCTTCCTTGCATTCCAAGACCGGCGAGCAAGGCGACGAGTGCCCGGTTGTTCACTTCGGCTGCGCGATCGATCGTCCGGCTCCACTTGCTCTGGCGCGAAAGATCAACTTCAAGGCGCCCCGAGAAATCATTCAGGTCCTGGCGGTCTATCCGGCCCAGTCCCGCAAGTCCGGCAAGCAGGAAGCGCGAACGGCGCTGGTCCGCACTGCCATCGTCATCGATAAAGCCGTCAATTCCCTCGCTCGAAACATTGCCGGACCTGTCGGGACGAGCAAGCATGAGCTGCGCCCAGCCATTGCTTCCCTGCTCCACGACGGGCAACCAGGTCATGGCATCGCGATCGAGCCCCGCTGCAAGCATAGAGGCAATCAGCGGTGCGGCCGAAGCCGCCATCCCGCTATCCGCAGGCATGCGAGCCGCCGCATAGGCTGTGAGCACGTAGCGTCCATAATTGCTCGCGCTGTCTCCGCCCCATATCGATTGCATCGCGGCAAGTCGCTCGGTCGGATCGCTGCCAACATAGGCATCCCGCAATTGCACGGCGCGATCGGCTTCTTCGCCTTCGATCGTGTCGTCGGAATATATCTGACTGTAGAGATCGACCATCGCTGCCGCCGAAAGCAGGCCATCGCTGGCCGCGCGGTCGGCACCGCGAGCGCGCAATTGCAGCGGCAACATCGGCGCGGTCGCCCAGATCCGCTGGTAATAGGGTGTAGCCTGCTCGATCAGACCATCGGGCAAATCTTCACCCACGGCATTGGCGAGCGCAAATCTCCAGGGATTGAGTTCCTCCACCCCATCCCATTCAATCTCGACCGCGCGCCTGCCGCGACCGGCAGCGCCTGCAAAGCGCTGAGCCAGCAGGACATCGATGCGAGGAATCCCGTTCTCGCGCTGCATACGGTCGAGCTGGGAGCCGGCGAGCGCACCCTCCCCGGCATAGGCGCTGCAAATTGCGCGCAGCATCTTCCATGTCGAATCGTCGCGCTCGCCACCCTGGAAACGCACCGCGGGACAGATGCCTACGATATCTTCCGTGCCAAGATAGGCGTTGAGCGCGGCATCAGTCAGCTTCTCGTCCCAATTGCCGGTATCGACATCCTGAACCAGTGCACGCGCCGTGGCATGTTCGCCCATCCGGTTAAGCGCAGCGGCACGAAGCGCCGCGAACTCGACCGGGTTCATCCCTTCTGGTGCGGCAAGCCGGCTAGCAAGCGCGCGCCGCATGAGCATATGCCCCCAGCGCGAAACGAACGGGCCGTCGCTTTCCGCCAGGATTGCTCGCACAAGCGCCGCGGGCTGCCTTGCCAGCGATCCTGAAGGCAATCCGCCTTCGGAAGGCGCAATGACGCCCACACGGGTAAGCGCGCGGCGAGCGGCAGGCGGAATATCGTATTTGGGCTTGAGCCCGAGCAGCTCGTCAAGCTCGTCCGGCGACATCGCTTCAAGCTCTTCAACCGAAGGGACAGAGCTCAGGTCAATATCGCCAAGATCGGGAATCGACTCTCCAGCGCCGGGTATCGGCTGCACAACCGGCCCGGTGGTGGCAGGCGCCGGTGTTGCAGGGCCTGTTGGTGCCGGGCCCGTGGGCGCAGCAGGCCGGGGAGCAGGTGCAGGCGAAGGTGCTGGCACGGGATCGTCAAAACCCGGTGGCAGCAGGGATTCAGGCGCATCTTGCGCCAATGCAATGCTCGCGCCCAGCGCCAGGGCAGCGCCGCCAGTCAAAAACAAGGCCCTCATTGGCCGCTCTCCGGCACGGGAATGTCCTGCACGATCGGTCGCAACGGTTCCTCACCGCCATCAAACCAGGCCAATCCCACAACTGCCAGAATTACCATAGTCACGATCAACCCGGTTCTCATGCGACGTGCAACCGGCACGCGATCCCCAACCATCGGCTGAATCGAATTGTGCTTGTGCGCCATATTGCGTCCGCCCTACCCCATCTATAGGCGGGACGGCAATGATCGAAGAACAGTCAACTCTCAACGATGCGGAGATCAAGCGAATTGCCGCCAGAATCGACCGGCCGATTGTGCTGGTAGGCCTGATGGGTGTTGGCAAATCGACCGTCGGGAGGCGGCTTGCCAGCCTGCTTTCACGCCGCTTCGTCGATGCTGATGAAGAGATCGAAGTGGCAGCACAGCGCACCATCTCCGAAATCTTCGAGGATTTCGGCGAGGAATACTTCCGCGATGGAGAGCGGCGCGTGATCGCACGGCTGATTGAACAGGATTCCTGCGTCATTGCGACCGGGGGTGGCGCTTTCGTCGATCCGGAAACGCGCGCCTTGATTCTCGATCGAGCGATCGCCGTATGGATTGACAGCGACATCGATACGCTGGTCGAACGGACGGGCAGGCGTAGCACCCGCCCCTTGCTCAAGGACGGTGATCCACGCGAAATCCTGACCCGGCTCTATGAAGATCGCAAACCCTTCTATTCGCAGGCGCATATTCGGGTGCTCAGCCATGACGGCCCGCATGTGCATACGGCGACGAACATTCTGGAGGCTATCGACGCATGGCTGTAATCCCGGTCGAATTGGCTGGCCGTAGCTATGAGGTACGGATCGGCAATGACCTGCTGCGCAATGTGGCGGGCCAATGCGGCGACTTGCTGCGCAAGCAGCGCGTGCCGGTTGTTACCGATGCCAATGTTGCCGCGCACTGGCGCGACACGATCGAGGCTTCGCTCTCTGCGGCGGGCCATGAAGCGCGGTGGCATGTGGTGCAGCCGGGCGAAGGTGCCAAGAGCTGGCAGGGCCTGCAGGCGCTGACGGACTGGATGCTGGCCGAAGGGGTCGAACGCGGAGATCATGTGCTGGCGTTGGGTGGAGGCGTGATCGGTGACCTGACCGGCTTTGCCTGTGCGATCCTCAAGCGCGGATGCGGCTTCATCCAGCTTCCCACTACACTGCTGGCGCAGGTCGACAGCTCCGTAGGCGGCAAGACCGCGATCAATACCGGCGCGGGCAAGAATCTGATCGGTGCATTTCACCAGCCGTCATTGGTGCTTGCTGACCTCGGCGCATTGAACACCCTGCCCGATCGCGAAATGCGCGCTGGTTATGCCGAAGTCATCAAATACGGCATTCTGGGCGATGCCGAGTTCTTTGACTGGCTCGCAGAGAATGGCACGGCAGTGCTCGCGCGCGAGCCCGATTCTCTCGAACATGCGGTTGCGACCAGCGTTGCGGCCAAGGCCCGCATTGTTGCCGAAGACGAGCGGGAGACGTCCGGCACCCGTGCACTGCTGAACCTGGGGCACACTTTCGGTCATGCGCTGGAGGCAGAGACCGGATTTTCTGACAGGCTGCTCCATGGCGAAGGCGTGGCGCTCGGCATGGTGCTGGCAGCGCGCTATTCCGCGCGGCGCGGACTCATTGCGTCCGAAACAGCGGATCGTGTCGCAAGCGCAATCGCCGCATCAGGCCTCCCATCCGAATTGTTCGAACTCGGCCTTGCCTGTGATGGGCGCACGCTTGCCGGCCACATGCTGCATGACAAGAAGATGGACGCAGGCACCCTGCCTTTCCTTCTGATCAAGAATGTCGGCGAGGCCTTTATGGCGCACGACGTGGCGCTGGAGGACGTGGCGGCATTCCTCGACGAGCAACTGGGATAGCGTGAAAATTGGGCAAGACATTCGCTCTGACGGTCGCTAACCGGTTGCAAAAGTAACTTTGGGGAGCGCCAGAATGACTACAGCCGAAGCCACGCCGGAACACCTCGACGAAACCGTCGAGCACGCCGATCGCGCGTTTCTGGGGCACCCGAAAGGCTTGGGCTATCTCGCGGTGGTCGAGGGCTGCGAACGCTTCTCCTACTATTCCATGCAGACGCTGCTTACGCTCTACATGGTCAATTACCTGCTGCCGCAACGGTTTGACGCAGTGGTGGGCCTCGAGTGGATGCAGCAGAATCGCTACGGCGGCATGGAGGGCCAGCCGCTCGCTTCAGCGATCTTCGGCGATTACACCTCGCTGGTCTATCTCACGCCGATTCTGGGCGGCATTCTTGCCGATCGCTGGCTTGGGCGGCGCGCCGCACTGATAGCAGGTGGCGCGATCATGGCGCTGGGCCATTTCCTGATGGCGTTCGAGGGCATGTTCTTTTTCGCGCTGCTCTCGCTGATCGTGGGCGTGGGCCTGTTCAAGGGAAATATCGCGAGTCAGGTGGGCGAGCTATACAAGGACGGCGACCTGCGCCGTGCGATGGCCTTCCAGATATTCTACATAGCAATCAATGTCAGCGTGATCGCTGCGCCGCTGATCGCGGGTACATTGGGCGAAAAGGTCGGCTGGCACTGGGGCTTCGGCACCGCAGGCGTAGTCATGGTGGCAGGCCTGGTGCTCTACATTCTGGCCGGGCCATGGCTTCCGAAAGACAATCGCCCGGCGAAAGGCGAAGCGGCAAAACGCGATCCGTTGAGCACCAATGACTGGTTCCGCATCCTTGGCGTTGTGCTGCTCGTGCCGGTGATGGCAGTCTCGCTGCTGACCAATCAGGAGATCTTCAACGCCTACCTCGTTTGGGCGGACCAGCACTTTCAGCTAACCTTCTTCGGCACCACACTGCCGACAAGCTGGATGATAACAGTCGATGCAACAGTCAGTTTCGGGATGCTGGTGGCAGTCGCAGCCTTCTGGAGCTGGTGGGGCAAGAACCATTGGGAGCCCGACGAACTGGGCAAGATGATCCTAGGCAGTTTCTTCACCATCGGCGGCGGGTTGTGCCTGGTGGTGGCGGCCGCGACCCAGGGTGACGGCAAGATCGGCCTGTTCTGGCCGGTCATGTTCCATGTCCTGAACTCGATCGGCTTCGCGCATATCCTTCCGGTCAGCCTGGCGCTGTTCACCCGGCTTGCGCCCAAGCAGATCAACGCAACCGTGGTCGGAATCTACTACCTGTCGTTTTTCCTCGCCAACCAGATCGTAGGCCGGGTCGGCGGCTGGTATTCGAGCATGGATACAACCCAGTTCTGGATGATTCATGTGGCCACCGCCGCCACTGGATTGGTAGCCTTCGTCCTGTTCAGGTGGTTCCTGGGCAAACGGCTGCTGAGCGCGGCGCAAGAAACGGAACCTGCCGTAGCTTAACGGTAGGGCTCGCAGGCAATTCCGTCATTGTCGCGGTCGAGCGCGGGACGGTAACCCGGTTCGCCCCTCCGCATCGGGGCGACGCCTGCGCGCCGAGCTTCGTCACAATTTCTGTAATAGGGCCCCGCTGGCGCGGATGATCGAGGCGGCGCTGCGACATTCTTGACGTGGCAGTGTCTCGCTCCAGCCTTGCGGTCGAAGTGGCAGCCATCGGAAGCAAGCCCGCCGGGATGAGCGAGAGCCGACGTACACTCCACACCAAAAACGGAAGCGATCAGCACAAATCCGGCGACGTAAGCTTTCACGCCAACTCAATCAGCTCCAAAGAAGACAATCTCCAGTCCTCCCTGAATCCTAAACCTTAAGTCTCGCCACGTTTTCGGCTCCTGCCAAAACCGTTTCGCGTTCGGTGATCATCGCATCATGCTCGACATAGAGCTTTTCTATCTCGGCACGCTTTTCCAACAGCGTATGCGCGATACCGGGCGCAAGGCTCTCTTTTTCGCCGATTTGTCCCAGCAAGGACGCCAGATCGCTACGCGTGGCTTCTTCAGGTGTCTTGAAGAATTGCCCCTTCCTGTCGAAGAAGCCCGTTCCTTTTCTTGCCATGTTTTGCCTCCAGTTTCTTCGGAAGCGACTCGAAGGAAGTTCAGCATCCCGCGAACGCAGGGTGATTACCAGTGGATTTACCACGATTTGCACACGTCTCTGCCAATTGTGCGCACAATGCCACAGCGACTGACCGTTTTTCATGCAATAGTGCAAGTATCGATCCGAACGACGGAATTTAGTTCCAACCCGCCTGCCGCCTGCGGTTCTGGATTGTCCTAAAACAGCCTCGCCCCATTCGGAACCCGCTGGTCCGGGGCGAACAGCACCACATTCCCGGCTTCGTCCGCAAAGCCCAACGTCAGCACTTCCGAGATTGCAGGTCCAATCTGGCGTGGCGGAAAATTGACGACCGCCGCCACTTGCCGCCCGATCAGATCCCCCGTGGTGTAATTTGCGGCGATCTGGGCGCAGCTTTTCCTTTCACCGATGGTCGGCCCGAAATCGATCCGCAGCCGATAGGAAGGCTTGCGAGCTTCAGGAAACTCCTCGGCCACGGTCACGGTGCCTATACGAATATCTGCCTTCAGGAAGTCCTCGAATGTGATCTCGGAGGCCTGCGGCGCAGAGGGATCGTGCAGGAGATGCATACTATTCCAGCTCCAGGATCACTGCATCGACCGCCAGGCTTTCACCCTCTGCCGCGTTGATCTTCGAGACGGTCGCCTGCTTCTCCGCGCGCAGGATATTCTCCATCTTCATCGCTTCGACTGTCGCAAGCGGCTGGCCCGGCTGGACCTCTTCGCCCTCCCCGACATGCAGCTTCACCAGCAGTCCGGGCATCGGGCAGATCAGCATCTTTGAAAGATCCGGCGGTTCCTTTTCGATCATGTGCTGCGCCAGATGGGCCACCCGCTGCGGCAATATCCGCAGGCTCTGCGTCGCGCCGCGCGTGGTGATGTCATAGCCCATGCGAGTGGGTTTGAGCTGGATGGTGAGCGCTTCATCGTCCAGCTCGAGATCGACCAGCACGTCACCGGGCGTGTAGTCGAAACTGACTTCGACAGCTTCGCCATCGACGGTGATCTCGTCTTCGCCGAGAGAAACTTCGTATTCCATGTCACCAATCTTCACCGACCAGTCGCCCGGCGCATAGAGTGGGCCGTCGAGTTGCTGGTCTATCCGCCGCGCCCGGTCGGCATCGGCGGTCGCAATCACGCCGCCCACCGCGGCCAGGCCGCGCAGCACCGCCTCGGAGGCTGGCGCACCTTCGAATCCGTCGGGATATTCCTCCGCAATGAAGCCGGTGGTGAGTTCGCCCGAGCGGAAACGCGGATGCTGCATGATCGCGCTGAGAAAGTGGATATTGTGCCCCAGCCCTTCGAGCCGGAAGGCGTCGAGCGCCTGGATCTGCAAATCCGCCGCTTCGTCGCGCGTTGTGCCCCAGGTGATGAGCTTGGCGATCATCAGATCATAGAACATCGAGACT
>NZ_JBNKWF010000030.1:0-30052 GCF_050299635.1 Altererythrobacter sp. | reverse complement strand
CGCGAAATCACGCTGCTGGGCCAGAACGTCAATGCCTGGTCGGGCGAAGATGACAAGGGCGCAGGCGTCGGCCTTGCGGGCCTGATCCACGCGCTGGCCGAGGTCGATGGGTTGGAGCGAATTCGCTATACCACCAGCCATCCAATGGACATGGACGACGCGCTGATCGCCGCGCATGGCGAGGTCGACAAGCTGATGCCCTATCTGCATCTACCGGTGCAGAGCGGCTCCGACCGGGTGCTCAAGGCGATGAACCGCAGCCACACGGCGGAAAGCTACCTCCGCCTGCTCGAACGTTTCCGTGAAGCCCGCCCGGACATTGCATTGAGCGGCGATTTCATCGTCGGTTTTCCGGGCGAGAGCGAGGCCGAGTTCGAAGAGACGCTCAAGCTCGTCGATGAAGTCCAATATGCGCAGGCCTATAGCTTCAAATATTCGGCCCGCCCCGGCACGCCCGCTGCGACGATGGACAATCAGGTTCCGGTAGAGGTGATGGACGAGCGACTCCAACGCCTGCAATCCGCGCTCAACCGCGACCAGCTCGCTTTCAATCAGGCCAGCGTGGGCAAGGTCTGCGACGTGCTGGTCGAGCGCAAGGGCAAGCACGCGGGGCAATGGCTCGGCAAATCGCCCTGGCTGCAAAGCGTCTGGTTCGAGGGAAGCTGCGAAATCGGCGATCTTGTGAGCGTCACCCTCGCCGAAGCGGGGCCCAATTCGATCAAGGGCGTGCTGCGCGAAACTGTCGCGGCCTGACCACACTTCCACGACAACTGGATGACTTTCCACCGCCATATGACGGTGTCTTGCTTGCTTCGTGCGCAATCCGCCCTAGATTTGATCCATAGAGTCGAAAGGAACGCGCCGAGCATATATGGGCCGTAAGCCAAGCAAAGCAGCCGATCCGGCGATTTCGCCCGATCCCGTCGTCATCCGCGAACACCGTCGCGCCAAGGCGGAGCTGAGCTTCGAAGACCAGTCGCTCCTGGGCGCGCTTTTCGGACAGTTTGACGCAAACCTGGTGCAGGTCGAGAACCGGCTGGGCGTGTTCATCCACGCGCGCGGCGACAAGGTGCTGATCGAAGGGCCCGAAGACAGCGTGGCCCGCGCACGCGACGTGCTCCAGACCATGTATGACCGGCTGGCTATGGGGCAGGATCTCGACGCGGGCGCGATCGAATCGCTCATCGCCATGTCGAACGAACCGACGCTGGAAGGGATCATCACGGGGGAGAAAGACACGCCTCCGATCATGATCCGCACGCGGCGCAAGACGATCGTGCCGCGCAGCGCCGGGCAGATCCCCTATATGCACCAGCTCGCGCGCGAGGATATCATCTTCGCGCTCGGCCCGGCGGGCACGGGCAAGACCTATCTCGCGGTGGCGCAGGCGGTCAGCCAGCTCATCACCGGCAGCGTGCAGCGGCTGATCCTGTCGCGGCCTGCGGTCGTGGCGGGCGAGCGGCTCGGCTTCCTGCCCGGCGACCTCGCGCAGAAGATCGACCCCTACCTGCGGCCGCTGTACGACGCGCTGTACGAGATGCTCGGCTTCGAAACCGTCAACAAGTACATCGACCGCAACATCATCGAGGTCGCACCGCTGGCCTTCATGCGCGGGCGCACCCTCAACAACGCGTTTATCATCCTCGACGAGGCGCAGAACACCACGCGCGAGCAGATGAAGATGTTCCTCACCCGCTTCGGGCAGAACAGCCGCATGGTGGTGTGCGGCGATCCCAAGCAGGTCGATATTCCCGGCGGCGACAGCATGAGCGGATTGGCCGATGCGGTGAACAAGCTGGAGGGTGTGGAAGGCATCGCCGTTTCGCGCTTCACCGCGGCCGACGTGGTGCGCCACCCGATCGTGGGCCGGATCGTTGAGGCCTATGAGGGGACGGGGGAGTAGAGCGTAGGTCCGCTAACGACCCGATTGCGGACGTTCTGCAATCCGTTAAGCTGCGTCTGTGCGCAATCTTAGCCGAACCTTATCGACTGTCATTTTAGTGGCGATTTGCTTTGGTTGCGCATCGCCACCAACAAACATCTGCCAAATGCCCCAGAACCGGCATTTTTGGCAGGGTCTGAACGTGTCGTGGCGTGGCGAAATTATCGATGTGATGGCCGTTCCTCACGGCGGCGGAGTATATTTCACTGATTACAGATGTGGCAGAATCATCGAAATTGATCCTAAAGTCGTTCCAAAACTTTTCTCAGGTGAGAAGAGCTGGAGCCACCTCGCAGTCGCTGATTTTTACGTTCAAGGGCACCTGGCATATGATGATGGCGAGATAGTTCTGCGCCCAGATTTGATGCGGCGGACTTCAGAGTGGGGCACTCTCGAGAATGGAGGGTTTGAACGTTACAGAATGAAACGCAAGTTCAAGCCTGTTGGAAAATGGCTTGGCCCGCCAATTCGTTGATGTCCGCTTTCCACTCAATAGCTGCCATTTGGTCGCGAAAATCTGCGAACGGCCGCTAACGACCCAATTGCTGACGTTGACTTATTGAACATTCGGATTGAGACTTCGTATATGTCGGAGGGTGCCTCAAAGCGCAGACAACTTGCACGGGTGCTAGCATTTGCTGCAATGGCTGGCGCAATAGCTCTTCTGGGCTGGCCACATCTCGCTCCGCACTTCAGCTCATTCGATGCTTCAAATCATACCCACGAGCAAAACCTCGCAAATCTCGGGGCGACAGATGTCTGTGAGATGTTACCAATGGAACAGTTCGGTAATCCGATTGATGAGTTTGGCAATCGAATTGCCCCAACAATGACAGTCTATCTCAAGGCTCCTGAAGGCCGGAAGCCAAAGACTGGCGATGTGATTGAGATCAAGTATCCCAAGGAACTCGAAGGGCGGCTATTATTCACTCAATCCGCAAGTGATGGGTATGGTGGAAGTGGTCTGCTGAAGTGGCTCGACCGACCACGGGATGCTCAATTGGCCCTAGCCGTATGGGATTTCACCCGCTCAGGTTCGCTTCAATATAGCCTCAGGGACGTGCAGCTTTGGGGCGATTGCAAGAAGGCGAATGAACTTTAGGCGAAGCGCTGAAGTTTCATCGACTTTGAAGTGTCCGCTTTCCACCCACTTCCGGACATTTCATTCTCCAACCCCACTCCTTTCCTACCCGCGCTCTCCGCGCTAGATGCGGGGGATGAGCCAGCCTTCGCCTTTGCCCCGTTCTTTCGCCTTTAGTCCGCAAGCTGAAAGCGGCGGGATTTCTTCCTTTGAACCCTGTTCCATGCGTTCCATCCGTGCTTCAGGTGCGACGAATCGAGTAATTGGCCGAGCGTTCTGATGCAGCTGGAAATGGACATTGAGGATTGGCCCCCTCCCGCAAGCGATTGGGCCGATTGGGAAGCATTGGCTACCCGCGCGGCGGAGGCGGTGGCGGCCATCGAGCCCGCGCTTGCCAACCCGCGCCTGACGGTCAGCCTGCTGTTCACCTCCGACGCAGAAGTACACGCCCTCAACCGCGAATGGCGCGAGCGTGACAAGCCGACCAATGTGCTCTCCTTCCCGATGCTGGAACGGGTCGATCTGGTCCATCTCGATCCCGAGGAAGGCCTGCCCGAAATGTTGGGCGATATCGCCCTGGCGCATGAAACCTGCGTACGCGAAGCGGCGGAGAAGGGCATCAGCCTCGAGCATCATGCCGCGCATCTGATCGTCCACGGCCTGCTCCACCTGGCAGGGCACGATCACGTCAAGTCTGACGAAGATGCGGAAAAGATGGAGGCGATGGAGATTGCAGCGCTTGCAAAACTGGCTATCGCGGACCCATATGGGGATCGCACATGAAAGGAGCACCTGAGTAAGGGCCATGCCCGATCCCCAATCTTCCGCTGGAGACGCGGACAGTAGCAGCGGGCTATGGCTCGCAATCCGGAAAATCCTGAGAGTCGGTGACGGCGATCGTTCTCTGCGTGCGCAGCTCGAAGAAGCAATCGACGAGCATGAGGGCGAGAACGGCGAAACCGCACCCAATGAAAGCGCGGGCGGCGGCGACCTTTCTTCGGTCGAGCGCCAGATGCTCCGCAACCTGCTGCATTTCAGCGAACACGATGCTGACGATGTCGCCGTGCCGCGCAGTGAAATCGTGGCGGTCGATGCTTCGATTAGCTGGGAAGAACTGGTTTCGGCCTTCAGCGAGAACGGCCATTCGCGCATGCCGGTCTATCGCGACACGCTCGACGAAGTGATCGGGATGATCCACATCAAGGACGTGTTTCCCTATCTCGCAAGCGGCAAGGCGCCGCCTGCGGACTGGACCACGCTGATGCGCCAACCGCTCTATGTGCCGCAAGTGCGCGGCGCGCTGGATGTGCTGGCGGATATGCGCTCGCGGCGGGTTCACCTTGCCATCGTGCTGGACGAGTTTTCCGGAACGGATGGCCTGATCACGATCGAGGATCTGGTCGAGGAGATCGTCGGCGAGATCGAAGACGAGCATGACGAGACTCCCGAAGCGCTGATCGTTTCGATCGGTGACGGATTATGGGATTGCGATGCCCGTGCCGAGCTGGAGGATGTGGCGGATATGGTCGATCCGCGGCTGGCGGAAGTCGAGGAATCGGTCGACACGCTGGGCGGTCTCGCCTTCGTGCTTGCCGAACAGGTGCCCCCGGTCGGTACGGTGGTGGAACACCCCAGCGGCTGGAGAATCGAAGTGACTGCGGGCGATGAGACGCATGTCACGCGCTTGCGGCTGCACGCGCCCGACCAGGCGGAATCTGCAAGCTCTGACCAAAAAAACTGAACTCACGTTCGATTCCTTGCAACTTTCATCTCGACATATTGCGCTGCACCACGCAATGATCTGAACCATGCCAACGCGTCGTCTCCCCCCGCTTCGAGCGCTGGAAGCCTTCATGCGGACTGTGCGCCTGGGATCGGCGCGCGCCGCTGCGGAGGAAATCGGCCTCAGTCCCTCCGCATTGTCCCGGCGAATCAGCAATCTCGAGGAATTCGTCGGCAAGAAGCTGTTCACGCGCGCTCGCCAGTCGATGCAGCTGACCGATGAAGGGCAGGCGTTCTATGAAGCGGTCAATCCGCATCTCGAAGCGCTGACCAGGGCGGTCGAGAACCAGTCGGACAATATCTCGCTGCTGCGTCTGCATCTGGGCGTCTTGCCGCTGTTCGGCAGCCAGCGGCTGTTTCCGCGCCTGGGCGAATTGCGCAAGCGCCACCCGCTGCTGCATATCGATATCGACACGGGCCCCCATCTCGAAGACCGGGTGGGCGACACGCTCGATGCGGCGATCATCCTTTCGCGCGGACCGGAAAAGGGGCTGCACGCGATTCGCCTCGATCACAACATGGTTCATGCCATCGCCAACAGGCAGGTCGCGGACTTGCTGGGCAGTGAAGTGGACAAGGACAGGCTCGCCAAGCAGACCTTCCTGATTCACAACGAACTGCCCGCCAGTTTCGAAGCCTGGAAGTCGGCGCTGAAGCTCGATGATCTTGAGCCGGCTGCAATCGACCATTTCGATTCGGGGCAGTTGATGCTGGAAGCCGCGGCCCAAGGGCTCGGGATTGCGATCATGCACGATGATCATATGCGCCGTGCGAACGACGATCGCCTGATCGACCTCTACGACGTCGAAGTCGAAAGCCCCTACAGCTACTGGTTCGTCTGCAAGCCGACTGCGCTTGAGCAGCGCCCGGTGCGGCTGTTCCACGATTGGCTGGTCAGCGCAGGGCTGTAATAGCCTGGCCTATTCGACCGGCGTCGGGGGTTTGTAGCGCACCGGATCTACCGAATAGCGATAGTCGCGCAACGGCTTGCCAAGGGCCGCGACCAATGCCTCTTCGATCCTGCGGCGGGCTTCTGTTCCGATCGCCTTGCGCCCGCGAAACTCTCCCGGGCTGAAAGGCTCGAGGAAGTGGACCTGAAGCGTGAAGCGGCCCTTGTGCGCCAGCACGCGCTTGGCGTTGTTGAGCCCGCTTTCGTCACCGACCCAGCCGATCCATTCGGCGATTGCGCCGTAATGCAGCATGACCGGCTGGACATAGACGCCGGGCGGAGGCGGATCGAGCACGGTCAGCATGCTCGTCTTGAACGGCAGCAGCGAATGGCCGTCGGTCACAGTGCCTTCGGGAAAGACCGCGACCGACCAATTGTCGGCCAGGGCTTCGCGTAGCGAATTGATCTGTTCGGCAACGCCAAGCCGGTTCTCCCGCTTTACGAAAACGGTCCGGTTAAGCCGGGAGAGCCAGCCAACCACCGGCACCTCTCCCAATTCCGCCTTGGCGACGAAGGCGGTGCCGCTCGCACCTGCAAGGGCAAGGATATCTATCCAGGAAACATGGTTGGCGATGAAGAAGACGTCGCGCCGCAGAGGAACGCCGATCCGTT
Source organism: Altererythrobacter sp. (assembly GCF_050299635.1). Classification (NCBI taxonomy): domain Bacteria; kingdom Pseudomonadati; phylum Pseudomonadota; class Alphaproteobacteria; order Sphingomonadales; family Erythrobacteraceae; genus Altererythrobacter; species Altererythrobacter sp. The sequence continues at coordinate 23,686 of NZ_JBNKWF010000030.1, read as the reverse complement.
CCACTTTTGCGCCGCAAACCGCGGTTGCGAAACGGAGGAAGAGCTTGGGGAAGGGGGATCCGTAGGCGAAAAGTCGATAGAGGTAGTGCAATGGAACAAGCACCACCAAGGCCGCGACCAAGAGGAATACGCGCAAGGAAAGGCGCAGCCATCCCGCCACGGATATGGGCGTGGGTTCGCCGCGCGTGGCGGCTTCGCGTAGTTCGGCTTCAGTCGTCGCGCGGTTCTCTGGAGAGCCTGACGCCATAGAGCTCCATTCGGTGGTCTACCAGGCGATATCCCAGTTTCTCGGCAATCTGGCGCTGCAACGCTTCCAGTTCCGGATCGACGAATTCGACGACCTTGCCGGTTTCGACATCGATCAGGTGATCGTGATGTGCTTCCGGCGCCGCTTCATAGCGTGCGCGGCCGTCGCCAAAATCATGCCGGTCGAGAATGCCAGCGTCTTCGAACAGGCGCACCGTGCGATAGACTGTAGCGATCGAGATCTTGGGATCGATCTTCGACGCGCGCTCGTGCAACTGCTCGACATCGGGATGATCTTCGCTTTCCGACAGGACGCGCGCAATGATGCGGCGCTGTTCGGTGATCCGCAGCCCCTTGTCGGCACAAAGTTGTTCGAGGTCGATCTGTTGGTGCAAAATTCGCCCCTGAATGAATAGCGCTCCAACGCATAATCGCGTGGAGCGCCATTCTCAAGTTCGCAGCTTGAATTCAGCCCGCTTTCTTGCGCCGACCCCGGGTCTGGCCCGGTTTGCGGCCGAGGCCGATCTTCTTGGCGAGGACACGCCGGGTTTCGGCATAGGCCGGGGCTACCATCGGATATTCGGGCCCCAATTCCCAACGCGCGCGGTATTCGTCCGGAGTCATGCCATGCTCGGTCGAAAGGTGGCGCTTGAGCATCTTCATCTTCTTGCCGCAATCGAGGCAGACGATCTGCTCTTTCTTGACCGACGACCGTATCGAGACGGCAGGATCGGGGCGTTCCTCTACAGGCGCGGCGCCTTCCCCAAGGCTGGCGAGCGCACCATAAACACTTGTAATCAGGCCTGGAACTTCTTCAACAGCGACATTGTTGTTACTTACGTGGGCAGCAACAATGTCTGAAGCTAGCGTTATCAATGTCTCTTTCATGTCCAGTTCGATGTTTTCCATGAGTTCCTCGTCGGTTTTATTTTGAGAGTCCGGTTTTCCGGGCGGTGAACCAATGGACCAGCCAGGGCGTCAATGCAAGCGATGCATCGACCAAACGGGTTTGCATTCTTTAAAATCGCCCTGGGTCGGGCACGTTTTCGTGGGTCGCAAAGGATTGCTACAGTATAGTTTGAGTTAATTTGGAACCGAACTGAAAAGATTTTCTCGCAACGTAACTCGGTCGCCGAACGCGCTATATCGAAAGCCCGAAGGTGATCGCGTCCATCCGCTGCCCGTCCGCCAGCAAGTAATAATCCCGCCTTCTTCCGATAGGTTCGAAGCCAACCAGGCGATAGAGCGCTTCGGCGGGATTGTTGCTGCGCATTTCAAGGAAGATGTGCCGTGCACCGCGTCCTCGGGCAGCAGTCGAGAGATGTTCGATCAGCCTGCGGCCGATTCCCTTGCGGCGATGTTCGGGCATGACCGCGATCAGCAGCAGCTCTTCTTCGCCGGGAGCGTTCCGGGTCATCACGAAGCCGACCGCTGGGGAGCCCATCGGCCGGACAATGTTGCCATTCTCGTCAACCAATAGCGCGAAGGTATTGGGCATCGTCAGCGCGTCGGTGACCTGCCGTCTGTTCCAGGCTTCGCCCCAGGCGGGATCGAATGCCGCCTCCATCACCATCATGATCTGGTCGATGAAGTCGCTGGTCATCACGCGGCGGGCAGCTTTGCATCGGGCGCGCGGCCATAGATCGGGCTGACGTCGCTTGTCAGCAGGCCGGGCGGAAGATCGAGGACGCTGCGTGCATTGGGGTGGAGGGATTCTGCAATGCCTTGGCCGCGGACCCCTTGCAATTCCTCCGCCATGGTTCCTGCTAGGAGCGCGTGCTGGGCTGCTTCCGCTGCCCGCTCGGGAATGAGTGACTGCACATCGCCTTCGGGAATGCCCGAGGCGTCGAAGTCCTGGACGAAAATCTCCCCATGGCCGCCGCGCATGGCGACGCTTACCGGCTCTCCCGGATGGCTTGCACGCACGACCGCGCTAACCAGAGCGAGCGTGGGATAGCCGAGCACTTCGGCATCCCAGGCGATACCCAGTGCGCGAGCCGTTGCGATCCCGATTCTGACGCCGGTAAAGCTGCCCGGTCCACGCGAGACGAGGATACGATCGGCCTTGCCCTTTTCTGGCAGGGCTTCGATCATCGGGACCAGTCGCTCTGCATGGCCTCTGCCCAGAACGCGGTGGTCGTGCGCCAGCATCTCCGCGCCCTCGAACAGAGCGACCGAGCAGGCCTCGCTAGCGCATTCTATAGCCAGTGTTCGCACGATAGCTCCGGGTCGTCTCGCCTGGACAGCGATGCCCGCAAGCCGCCTACTTGGCAAGCTCAGACGATGCGGTTGAAGCGGTCGAAATCGGGTCGCGGGCTGCGATCGAAGATGGTCGATGGGTCGCCATAGCCGATCGAGCAGATGAAGTTGACCCGGTGGCGCGGCTCGTCGGCAAAGAAAGCTGTGTTCACCGCTTCCTGATCGAAGCCCGACATCGGACCGCAATCGAGGCCCAGCGCTCGCGCCGCGAGCATCAGATAGGCGCCCTGCAGCGTGGAATTGCGGAAAGCGCCTTCCTCGCGCCCCTTCTCGTCGCCCTCGAACCAGCTCTTGGCATCGGTGTGCGGAAACAGCCAGGGCAGTTCCTCGTGGAAGTCAATGTCGTATCCGATGATTGCGGTGACCGGCGCGCCGAGGATCTTGGCGCGATTGCCCTCCATCGCGCAATCCGCCAGCTTCGCCTTCTGCGCATCCGACTTGACCCAGACGATCCGCACGGGCTGCATATTGGCCGATGTCGGGGCCATCTTCATCAGATCGTAGATTGCTTGGATCTGCTCATCGCTGACAGGCCTGTCGAGCCATCCGTTATAGCTGCGCGCTTCGTTGAAAATCTGGTCGAGAGCGTCTGCCGACAGCTTGATGTCGTGGAATTGCTTGGTCATCGGAATCTCTTGAAAATGGGCGTGTCAGGCCGCGCGTACTTCGGTTACTTCGGGCACGTAATGCTTCAGCAGGCCTTCGATTCCGTGCTTGAGCGTTGCGGTGCTCGACGGGCAGCCCGAACAGGCCCCCTGCAAGGTCAGATAAACAATGCCGTCCTTGAACCCGCGATAAGCGATGTCGCCGCCGTCGCCTGCCACGGCAGGGCGCACACGCGTCTCTAGCAGTTCGTTGATCTGCGCTACGATATCTGCATCGGCCGGGTCTTCCTCGACCATGAGGACATCTTCCGCCGGAACCGAAATGCCAGACGCGTCTCCACCGGCAAACAGCGGAGCCTCCGACACGAAATGGTCCAGCAGGATCGAGACGACCATCGGCTTGAGATCGGTCCAGCTCACGCCGGGCGCGGCGGTGACAGAGACGAAATCGCCGCCGAAGAAGACATTCACGACTTCGCCCGTGTCGAAAATTGCCTGCGCCAGCGGACTGACTTCGGCCGCTTCGGGCGTCGCAAACTCGCGTGTGCCGGATGTCATTACCTGCCTGCCCGGAAGGAACTTCAGGCTGGCGGGGTTGGGGGTGGTTTCGGTTTCTATGAACATGGCCATGATCTAGGCGCGGTGGCCTTGCAGAACAAGGCAGCAATGCTTGTCGCTCATTCACTATCCCTTCAGACCTTGCGCCTTTATAGTCGCACCATGAAATCGCTTCTTCGCGCATTCAGCGCCCTGATTCTGCTCGCCGCACCGGCAGCGACGATCCAACCCGCCTTCGCCAAGGAAGAGCCCGCGCTTCCGCAAGGCCTCCAGACTGATGGCGAGACGCCGTGGATCTATCGCGGCAGCGACGTGCCGCAGGACAAGGACTGGCTGTTTGGCGAACTCGACAATGGCTTGCGCTATGCGGTGCGAAACAACCGTGTTCCGCCAGGGCAGGTATCGATCCGTGTGAGGATCGATGCGGGTTCGTTGCACGAGAAGGAAAGCGAACGCGGTTTCGCGCACCTAATGGAGCATTTGAGTTTCCGGGAAAGCAAGTATTTGGGTCCTGCAGAGGCTATTCCCACGTGGCAGCGGCTGGGTGCGACCTTCGGCAGCGATACCAATGCCGAAACCACCCCGACACAGACGGTCTACAAGCTCGATATTCCCGGCATTACCCCGGCCAAGCTGCAAGAAAGCTTCAAGCTTCTGTCCGGCATGATGCGCGACCCGGTATTGAGCGAGGAAAACGTCAAGGCCGAAGTGCCGATCGTACTGGCGGAAAAGCGCGAACGCGGCGGGGCAGGAATGCGTGTCAACGACCAGACGCGCCAGACGCTCTTTGCGGGGCAGCTTCTTGCTACGCGGCTTCCGATTGGAACCGACGAGACTCTGACCGCCGCCACAGGCAAGGCGCTGCAGGCGTTTCATGACCGGTGGTACAGGCCTGAGAACACAGTGATCGTGGTCGCAGGCGATGCCGATCCGATGGAGCTGGCGCGGCTCGTCGAGCAATGGTTTGGCGATTGGAAGGGCAAGGGGCCGCATGTTCCGGCACCCGATTTCGGCGATCCGGTAGCGCCGGAAGGCGCCGATCCTGCCAATCCGCTGGGTGAAATGGCGGTGATCGTCGAGCCCGATATGCCGCGCACTTTCACCTATGCGGTGATGCGCCCATGGCGACCGGTCAACGATACGATCGTCTACAATCAGGGCCTGCTGCTCGATGCGGTCGCGCAATCGATCATCAACCGGCGGCTGGAAGCGCGTGCGCGAGCGGGCGGCAGCTTCCTCTATGCACAAGTGGCGCAAGACGACGTTTCCCGTTCCACTGACGCCACTTTTATCAGCTTCGCGCCGCTTTCAGCCGATTGGCAGTCCGCCTTGGCCGATGTGCGCGGAGTGATCGCCGATGCGCTCGCAAGCCCTCCGACGCAGGAAGAGATCGACCGCGAACTGGCCGAGTTCGACATCGCATTCGCCAGCGAGCTTGAACAGAAGACGGTCCTCGCCGGGTCCAAGCTGGCCGACCAGATCGTGCAGGCGGTCGATATCCGCGAGACGGTTGCCGCGCCCGAAACGGTACTCAATGTCTTCCGCGGCATGAAGGATCGTTTCACGCCGGATGAAGTGCTCAAGCACTCGCGCCAATTGCTCCAGGGTGACGTAATCCGCGCAATACTTGTCACATCGGACGCGAGTGAAGGCGATGCCGCCGCAGTGCGCACCGCACTGGCTGCCGATGCCGTACCCGATGGCAGCGCGCGTCTCGCGGCCAACAGCATTTCCTTCGACGATCTGCCGCCGGTCGGCAAACCGGGCAAGGTTCTGTCCGACGAATCGCTGGGGCTCACTGGCATACCGGACATCGAGCGGGTCGAATTCGACAATGGCGTTCACGCGATCCTGTGGTCCAACGATGCAGAACCTGGCCGTGTTACGGTGAAGGTGCGCTTCGGAGCCGGCTATCGTGCGTTCAAGCCCGAGGATGCGCCCTACGTCGCGCTGGGCGAAATGGCGCTGGTGGGATCGGGCATCGGCGATCTGGGGCAGGAAGAGCTCGACCGGATTTCGAACGGGCGCAAGATGGGCTTCGATTTCTCTATCGAGGACGCGGTCTTCACATTCACGGCGCAAACGCGTTCAGCAGATGTGGCAGACCAGCTCTATCTGTTCGCAGCCAAGCTGGGCATGCCGCGCTGGGACCCCAATCCGGTCCAGCGCGCCAAGGCGGCAGCGGAACTGGCTTACGACACTTTTGCCACCAGTCCCGGCGGTGTCCTCAACCGCGACCTCGACTATCTGTTGAAGGATCGCGACCCGCGTTTCGCCACGCCCGATCGGGCCATGCTGGAATCGGCCACGCCCGAGCAATTCCGCAAGGTGTGGGAGCCGCTGCTGAAGCAAGGGCCCGTCGAAGTGCTGGTGTTCGGCGAATTCGATCACGATGCCACGCTTGAGGCGCTGCGGCGCACATTCGGCGCACTGGCACCGCGCAAGCCGATCCCTGCCGATGTTGCGGCACGCTTGCCATCCTTCCCGGAAGCGGATGACCAAACGACCGTGCTGACCCATCGCGGCGATGCCAACCAGGCCGCGGCGGTGATCGCCTGGCCCAGCGGCGGCGGGGTTGAGAGCCTGCGCGAATCGCGCCAACTCGAAATCCTCACGCAGCTGTTCAACAACCGTTTGATGGATGCGATGCGCGAGCGCGCCGGGGCGAGCTACGCGCCGCAGGTCGTTTCGGACTGGCCCAAGGATTTGAGCAAGGGCGGGACCATTCTGGCATTTGCCCAGCTCAAGCCGGAAGACGTGCCGGTGTTCTTCGCTGCAGCCGAGCAGATCGTGCAGGACCTTGCGGCGACGCCTCCGACAGAGGACGAGTTGGAGCGTGTAACCGAACCGCTACGCCAGCTCATCAGCCGCGCTTCGACCGGCAACAATTTCTGGCTCTATCACCTTGAAGGTGCGAGCTTTGATCCGCGCAGAGTGCAGCTCATGCGGTCCTTGCTGTCGGATTATTCGCAGACCACGCCGGAAATCATGCAAATCCTGGCCAAGCGCTATCTGGCGGCGCGGCCGGGCTGGCAGTTGGCAGTGATTCCGGAGGGGCAGACGCTGGCAACGGCAATAGGTCCGGGATCGTCTGCGGCGCGCGCTCTGGGCCGCTGATCGACTTGCTCGATTGGTTTCATTTGTAATATGATTGCCGTTTGTGGTCCGGAGTCTTTGCAATTCTAATCCAGCGCGTGTAACCGCGCGCTCCGATTGACATGAATTGAGACCTGAAGTGGCACAGAACTGGACACCCGAAGGCTGGAAGGCCCACGAAGCGCGGCATTTGCCGGATTATGAAGACGCCGAGGAACTGGCGCAGGCGGAATCGACGCTCGCCAGCTATCCTCCGCTCGTCTTCGCGGGTGAAGCGCGTGCGCTGAAGGAAGACCTCGCCGAAGTGGCGGGCGGACGCGCATTTCTGCTCCAGGGCGGCGATTGTGCGGAAAGTTTCGCCGAGTTCCATCCCAACAACATCCGCGACACATTCCGCGTGCTGCTGCAGATGGCGGTCGTCATGACCTTCGCCAGCAAGCGGCCGGTGGTGAAGGTTGGCCGCATGGCGGGGCAGTTCGCCAAGCCACGTAGCGCGCAGACCGAGACGCAGGGCGATGTAACTCTGCCGAGCTACTTCGGTGACAATATCAACGGGATCGAGTTCGAACCCGAAGCGCGCCGCAACGATCCGATGCGGATGGTGCGCGCCTATTCGCAGGCGGCGGCAACGCTCAACCTGCTGCGCGCCTTTGCGGGCGGCGGCTATGCCAACCTGCGCCAGGTCCACCAATGGACGCTCGATTTCATGGGGCGCACGCCCTGGGCTGAAAAGTTCGCGGAGACTGCAGACAGGATCGGTGAGGCGCTGGACTTCATGGAAGCCTGCGGGGTCGATCCCGCGACCGTGCCCCAACTCCAGGGGACCAGCTTCTACACCAGCCACGAAGCGCTGCTGCTGCCTTACGAGCAGGCGCTGACCCGGCAGGATTCGCTCACTGGCGACTGGTACGACACCAGCGCGCATATGGTGTGGATCGGCGATCGCACGCGCTTCCCCGGCTCGGCGCATATCGAGTTCTGCCGCGGCATCGGCAATCCGTTGGGCATGAAATGCGGGCCGAGCCTCGAAACCGACGACATGCTGCGCCTGCTCGATACGCTCAATCCGGCGCGCGAAGCAGGCCGGATCACGCTGATCAGCCGCTTCGGCCACGAAAAGGTGCGCGAAGGGCTGCCACGCCTTGTCCGTGCCGTGAAGCAGGAAGGGCACCCGGTGGTGTGGTCTTGCGATCCGATGCACGGCAATGTCATCAAGACCGGCACCGGCTACAAGACACGTCCGTTCGAACGCATCCTCGACGAGGTGAAGGGCTTTTTCGAAGTCCACCGGGCGGAAGGCACACATGCCGGCGGCATCCATGTCGAGATGACGGGGCAGGACGTGACCGAATGCACCGGCGGTGCGGTGGCGATCACCGATGAGCGCCTGGGCGACCGCTATCACACGCATTGCGATCCGCGCCTCAATGCTGAGCAATCGCTGGAACTCGCGTTCCTGCTGGCCGAAATGCTCAACCTCGAAGCGAACGAACGCCAGGCCGACGCCGCCTGATCCGGCGCGCCGGCGGCTCACTGGCCGCCATCGCCCGGTTCGTCTGTTTGCCGCACGGTTCGACCCGCGCAGCTTGCGTTTCGGGGTGAAATACCCCGAACGCAAAAGGCCATGACTTTCATATGTAACCGGATTCGGGCATGTTCCGAACTGATTGCTAATGAGAGAGCAGGAGGGCTTCGTGCCTGAACCGAGGGCCCGCGCCGCGAGCGAAGCGGGCGCGAATCTGGCGGAGAGCTATAGGGCGACGCGCAGCTTGACCGAAGCGCTTGCTGCGCCGCTTTCCGATGCCGACGCCACGATCCAGTCGATGGAAGACGCTTCGCCTGCCAAATGGCATTTGGCGCATACGACCTGGTTCTGGGAGACTTTCCTGCTGCGCGACCATGCGCCCCGCTACAGGCTGTATGACGAGAGCTGGCCGTTCCTGTTCAATTCCTATTACGAGGCGGAAGGCGAGCGGGTTGCACGCTTTTCGCGCGGGATGCTGTCGCGCCCGTCACTGGATGAAGTGCTTGAGTGGCGCGCCCATGTCGATGCGGCGATGGAGACCCTGCTTGCTCGCGACGACATCGCGCCGCTGATCCAGCTTGGCCTCGCGCATGAACAACAGCACCAGGAATTGCTACTGACCGACATCAAGCACGCGCTGTTCCAGAATCCAGTCGGCCCGGCGATGTGGGAAGGCTCACCTGCGTCCGCCGTCGCGGGCGAGGATGGCTGGATTGAGCATCCGGGCGGGATCGCATTGATCGGTCACGATGGGCAGGGTTTTGCATTCGACAATGAGGGTCCGCAACACCGTGTATTGCTGGAACCATTCGCGCTGTCGCAGCGGCTCGTCACCAATGCTGAGTGGCAGGCGTTCATCGACGATGGCGGATACGGCAATGCCGCGCTGTGGCTGTCGGACGGATGGGCCTGGGTGCGGGAGAACCAGATCGCCGCGCCGCTCTATTGGCGTGACGAGAAGTGCTTCACCCATCAGGGCTGGCAGGCGCGCGATCCCGATGCGCCCGTGACGCATATTTCATTCTACGAAGCCGATGCTTTCGCCACCTGGGCCGGAGCGCGCCTTCCGACCGAGTTCGAATGGGAAGCGCTGGCGCAATCGCACGATGCCAGCGGCGGCAACCAACTCGACGCAGCCACTGCTCCCATGCCGCGCGGCGGCGGAGATCTGTTCGGCGATTGCTGGCAGTTCACCCGCTCGGCCTATCTGCCCTATCCGCGCTTCAAGGCCGCCACGGGCGCGGTGGGCGAATACAATGGCAAGTTCATGAGCGGGCAGGTGGTATTGAAAGGCGCGAGCTGCGCCACGGTTCGCGGCCATTCGCGCGCTTCTTACCGCAATTTCTTCTACCCGCATCAGCGCTGGCAATTCACCGGGCTGCGGCTGGCAAAGGACTACTGACAATATGATCGCAAAAAGCGGCCTGTCTCTGGTCGATCTCGACGATGAGGGCGTCGATCCCGCCTTTAGAGGAGACGTCCTGGCGGGCCTGTCGCAGGCGCAAAAGGCCATTCCGGCACGCTGGTTCTATGACGATGCGGGGTCGCTTCTGTTCGAACAGATCACACAGCTCCCTGAATATTACCCCACACGGGCCGAGACGGAGATCCTGACCCAGCGCAGTGAAGATTTTGCGCGGCTGATCGGGTCGGGCAGGGCGGTGGTCGAGTTCGGATCGGGCAGTTCGGTCAAGACGCCGCTGCTGCTTTCCGCGATCGATCCGGCGGCCTATGTTCCGCTCGACATTTCAGGCGATTTCCTGCGCGCATCGGCATCGGCGCTGGCAGAGCGTTTCCCCGGGCTGCCAGTCTATCCGGTCGAGGCGGATTTCATGCGCAGGGTGGAACTGCCCACCGAGGTGGCCGGGCTGCCCAAACTCGGTTTCTTTCCCGGCTCCACCATTGGCAATATGGTTGCGCGCACTTCGGTCGATTTGTTGCGCGAAATGCGCGCGACACTGGGCGAGGGTTCGAAACTGTTGATCGGGATGGACCTGATCAAGGACCCCGCGGTGCTGATCGCCGCCTATGACGATGCGAAAGGCGTTACGGCAGAGTTCAATCTCAACCTGGTGCGGCGGATCAATCGCGAACTTGAAGGCGATATCCCGCTCGATGCGCTTCGGCACGAAACGCGCTGGAATGACGACTATGCGCGGATCGAGATGCATCTGGTGGCGAAGTGCGACATGACTTTCGCCGTTGCTGGCAAGGAGTTCGCTCTGCGTGCGGGCGAATCGATCCATACGGAGAATAGCCACAAGTTCGACCGGCGCATGTCGAACACCCTTCTGCTGGCAGGAGGGTGGACACCGCGCGAGCGCTGGCTCGACAGCGGGAAACGCTTTTCGCTGATCCTGGCGGAAGCGACGGTCCCGCGTTCGGCTCCCTGACTGGAGAAAAGCGCGCCAATTCATGGACCGGTAGGCGTGGCTCCCCTATATTGGCGGCATGACGATCCAGAACCTCTGGAATAATGCAGCCTCGGCGATTTCCGCCATCCCGCGCAGCGAGCTGCTGATGCTCGCGCTCGGCGCGATGCTGGCGGGGTGGATCGGTGCGCTGATGATCCGTCGCAGGGTACCGCTTGGCCGATGGCTTCGGGCAGCCAGTACAATCGTGCTGGCGGGCATACTCGTCACCGTCATCCTGCAGCTGTCGCGCTTCGATCCTCGGCTGGAAGTGGCCGTGCCGCAGCTTGGCCTGCCCGAACAGGTCGTGGAGGGCGGCGAGACGCGCATTCCAATGGCCCCTGACGGACATTTCTGGCTCCGTGCCGAACTCAATGGCGTGCCTGCAAACTTCCTGGTCGATACCGGCGCGACGCTGACTGCAGTGTCGAGTGATTTTGCGGTGGATGCGGGGCTCCAGCCACGTCGTGGAGGCCTTCCGATCCGCATTGGCACCGCGAATGGGCCGGTCGACGCCCAGATCGCGACGGCTGACGAGCTGCGCTTCGGCAACGTCTCCGCGCGCGGGCTCGACGTGGTGATCGCGCCTTCGCTGGGCGAAACCAATGTGGTGGGGATGAACCTGCTGTCGCGCCTCGCTTCGTGGCGGGTCGAAGGGGATATGATGATCCTGGTGCCGAGGGAACCACAGCCAACGCTGGATCCGCAATAGGCTCGTTCTGTGTGATGGCTGGGGTGGCAGGATTCGAACCTGCGCATGCCGGTACCAAAAACCGGTGCCTTACCGCTTGGCTACACCCCAGCAGGCCCGCAGCTGTGGCGGGGCGCCCCCTATAGCGCGCCTTCCGCGAAAGGGAAGGGGCTGCATCTCCGCACTGCGAGAAATCGCTCAAGCCATGCCTCGCGACATCTTGCACCGAGTATCCTTTTGGGATACTTGCGACGTCATGCACAGGGCCGGAACCAAGATTCGCCAATGGCGAGAAGCGCATGATCCACCGCTTTCGGCGGAGGAATTCGGTGCGCGCTATGGCGATCCCTGGCCCAGTCGCACTGTCTATGGTTGGGAATCGAAAGGCAAGATCGCTCGCGCTCCGGTCCAGAAAAAGCTCGCCGAATTGGGCATTTGCGATCCGGGCGACTGGCTGGAACCAGCGCCGCCGGAACCGACCGCATCACCGACGAACTCCCCGCGAAAGAACCAATTCATGACCGCTCATTCGCATCCCTTTTATGACATGCGCCGCCACGGCTTCGCCCGCGTTGCAACCTCCACGCCCAAGACGCGCACGGCCGACGTCGGCTACAATGTCGAAGGGATCATTGCCGAAGCGCGCCGCGCGCAGGATGCCGGGGTGGATCTGGTGGTCTATCCCGAATTGTGCATTTCCTCCTATTCGCTAGACGATCTGCACCTGCAATCGGCGCTGCTCGATGCGGCAGAAAAGGGCGTGGGCGAGGTGGTTGCGGCGAGCAATGAGCTCGCGCCAGCGCTGCTGGTGGGGGCGCCGCTGCGGCACAACGGGCGGGTCTATAATTGCGCGCTGGTGATTGCGGGTGGGCGCCTGCTGGGCGTGATCCCCAAGAGCTTCCTGCCCAACTACCGCGAATATTACGAAAAGCGCTGGTTCGCGCATGGCCGAAATATCCAGGGACAGACGATCCGCGCGAACGGCGCGCAAGTGCCCTTCGGCACGGACCTGATTTTCGCCGCCGAGAACCTTCCCGGCTTCAAGCTGTTCGTGGAGATTTGCGAGGATTACTGGTCGCCTACGCCGCCATCCACCATGGGAACGCTGGCGGGGGCGACTTTGGTGGCGAATCTCTCTGCCTCGAACATCACGATCGGCAAGTCTGACGAGCGGCACTTGCTCGCCCGCGCGCATTCTGCGCGTTCGGTTTGCGCCTATGTCTATTCGGCCAGCGGGCACGGTGAAAGCACCACCGATCTCGCCTGGGACGGGCAGGGCATGATCTACGAGCTGGGCGATCTGCTGGCGGAGAGCGAGCGCTTCAGCATGGACGCCGAACTGTGCATTGCCGATGTCGATTGCGAACGCGTGCTGGCCGAACGCCACCGGATGCAGACTTTCAACGATGCGGCAGAGGCGGCGGGGCGACCCGAAGAGACGTTCCGCACCATCTCCTTCGCGCTCGGACATGGCGAGGGCGATCGCGGGTTGGTCCGTCCCATCCGCCGCTTTCCCTTCGTGCCCAACCGCCAGCACAAGCTGGACGAGGATTGCTACGAGGCGTTCAACATCCAGGTCGACGGGCTGATGCGGCGGCTTGAGGCGACCCATGCCAAATGCATGGTGATCGGTGTTTCGGGAGGGCTGGATTCGACCCATGCGCTGATTGTCGCGGCCAAGTGTTGCGACCGGCTGGGCCTGCCGCGCACCGCCATTCGCGGCTACACCATGCCCGGCTTCGGCACCTCCGATCATACCAAGTCGAACGCCTGGAAGCTGATGGAAGCACTCGGCATTATGGCCGACGAAATCGACATTCGCCCGGCGGCGCAACGCATGCTGGAAGACATGGAGCATCCCTTTGCCGATGGCGAGCCTGCCTATGACGTGACATTCGAGAATGTGCAGGCCGGGCTGCGGACGGATTATCTGTTCCGGCTGGCGGGGCAGCATTCCGGCTTCGTGATCGGGACGGGCGATCTGAGCGAGCTGGCGCTGGGCTGGTGCACCTATGGCGTGGGCGACCAGATGAGCCATTACGCCGTCAACAGCGGCGTGCCCAAGACCCTGATCCAGTACCTGATCCGTTGGGCAGTCGGTACCGAACAGTTCGACCCCGCGACCGACAAGGTCCTGCTGTCGATCCTCGATACGGAGATTTCGCCCGAACTTGTGCCAGCGGATGCAGAAGGCCAGATGCAAAGCACGGAAAGCATCATCGGCCCTTACGAGCTCAACGATTTCTTTCTCCACCACACGATCCGCTGGGGCCAGCGGCCGAGCAAGATCGCCTTTCTCGCCTGGCATGCGTGGAAGGATGCCGATGCGGGCCTGTGGCCGGCGAGTTTCCCGGAGGACGAGAAGACCGCATACGCACTTCCAACCATCGCACATTGGCTGGAGAGCTTCCTCAGGCGTTTCTTCGCTTTCAGCCAGTTCAAGCGCAGCGCGATTCCCAATGGGCCGAAGGTCAGCGCGGGCGGGGCATTGAGCCCGCGGGGAGACTGGCGCGCGCCCAGCGACGCGGTCGCCGATGTGTGGCTCGAAGACCTCAAACAGTCGCTTCCGGATTTGGGCTAGCGCACCATGCGTTTCGGAACCGTCCTTGTGCTGCTCCTGTGCAACCTGATGTGGGCGGCAAATATCGTGGTGAGCAAGCTGGTTGTGACCGATCTCGGCGTGCCGCCGCTGTTCTACGCGCTAATGCGATCGCTGCTGGTCGTGCTCGCACTGGCACCGGTGTTGCGGCGTATTCCGCCAAAATTGCCGCAGGTGCTGTTGGTGGGACTGGCGATCGGGGGTGGCTCCTTCGCGCTACTGTTCATGGGTCTGAAGACGGCCAGCCCGTCCGCAGCGGGCATCGTCAACCTGTCGGGCGCTCCGATGACCGTCTTGTTCGCGATCGTCTTCCTGGGTGAGCGGATCAAGTGGCGCAGATCGATCGGTATTGCGCTAACGCTGGCGGGGGTAGGCATCGCCATCGGGTCTCCATCGGCGGAGGGTGCCGCAAGCGGGCTGTTGCTGATCTTCGCTGCTGCGGTGCTTGGGGCATTGGGAGCGGTATTCTTCAAGCGGATAGAGATTCGCGCGCTCGACATGCAGGCCTGGGCAGGGGTCGCCTCTGCCGCCGTGCTACTGCCGCTAACATTCACCATGGAGCAGGGGCAGCGGCAAGCGGTCGAGGCTGCACCGCTGGAAACCGGCGCAGCGCTCCTGTTTGCGGCCATCGTCGTCTCGATCGGCGCCCACACGGCCTATTACAAGATACTGCAGCGCGAGGATGCAAATCTTGTCGTGCCGCTGACGCTACTTACTCCGCTGCTGACGATCGCAATGGGCGCATTCATCACCGGCGACCCGATCGGCTGGCCGCTGCTGGCAGGCGGCGCGCTGGCTATCGCAGGCGTGGCGATCATCGTCCTTCGGCCCAGCCGCACTATGTTCAAGCCCTTGCTGGTCCGGCCACGCATTTAGATTCGCAGCCCTGTTCGCCGGTGCACAAAAGTCGCTTCCCGACAATTAGTTGCGAAGCCGAGGTAGTAATGAGCAGGGCGAAAGGATAGTTTGCCAGCGCGCAAAGGGAGAACGAACATGGCCAGATTGAGAGCCATGATTGGCATCTTGATCGCTACGAGCATGATGGTCACGGCATACCCGCTCGTGCCCGCGCACGCCCAGCTTGGCGGGCTGATCCCACGCGACGTCCAGAATGTCGTCAACGATGCTCAGGCGAGCGATGAAGGATGCGACGAAGGCAAGAAGAAATCCGCCGGCAGCCGCGTGCTGGGCGGAATCTTTGGACGAACGGCGCGCAGTGCGGCCTACAAGAGCGGGGTGAGCCGCTGGGTTCCCGTCTCGACCTATTCCGATCAGCTATCCGAGAGCATCGCCTGCCGATTGGACCCCGAGGAGCAGGCGCAGGCCGCCGATGCCACTTTGCGGGCCACGCGCAGCGATCAATATGCAGGCGAAGGCGAGGATGAGGCCGTGATACCGGCGGTAGGTTCCTCCGCCTCATGGAAATCCGAGACGCGTGAGGACGTGAGCGGCACCAGCACCGTGACTGGGCGAGAGAAGACGCGCGGCGAGTTGGACTGCATCACCGTCACGGACGTAATTATCGTCCGGGGCGAAGAAACCAAGGCCGACAAGCGCATGTGCCGTCCGCCCGGATCGCGGCGCTACTCGATAGTGGCATGAATCGGGTCGCACGCCTCGCGACGCTGGCTGGCGTGCTGGCGCTGAGTACAGGGGCCAAGCTCGACCCGGAGAACCCGACTTGCCCGGCAGAGCCTGATTGGGGACCGCCAACCAAGATGACGCTGACGCCGGTCGAGCGCGATGGCAAGCGGGTCCTGCTGGCCGAGGGGATGATCGATTACAACCTGCCTGCGCGCCTCCAGAAGGCGATCGACGATGACGAGTTGATAGAGGAAGTCTGGCTCCGCTCGCGTGGCGGCGATGCGCAGGCCGGGAATGCAGCGGGCAAGGTGATCCGGTCCATCCCCGGCATGCTCACGCGTATACCCAAGGGCTGGACATGTTTTTCTGCTTGCAATTTCGTGTTCATGGGCGGCGACCGGCGCAAGATCGACAAGGGCGGGGTGTTCATGGTTCACATGTTCACCCACACCGGACAGCGCGATGTGATCGACATGGCTGTCGAGGGCGGAACCAAGGACACCGTCCATCTGATCGGAGATATCGAACAGAGCTCTGCACTTTTGGCGAGCGAAGACAATGACTTCCTCATCCGCATGGGTGTGAGCCGCAAGCTGCTGACGGAGATCATGTACCAGCAGAGCGCCACCAGCGGCGAGCGGCTGAAGGGCACGCGCTATTGCCTCAGCCAGGACGAGGCCATCGAATACAATGTGATGCCGATCGAGAAGCGCGAAAACTGAGAGCTGGCGGGCTGTTTTCGGGCAGCCATTTTCCCACGGCGGCGCGGCACACTTGTCATCCATTGCGGGGTAGGCCACAATTGCAATGTGGGTCGCGACCAACCTGCGCATCGGCGCGGACAGGGGGGCTGGGTGGCGACGACGATGCAGCAAAGCGGGCTTGTGCTCGCACAGAGCAGATCGCTGCGCCTGTTCACGCTATTCATCCTCTATGTCGGTCAAGGGCTGCCCATAGGGCTGTTCTGGTTTGCTATTCCGGCATGGATGGCTGCGAACGGCGCCCCGGCTCAGGATGTTGGCTCGGTCCTGGCGCTTACCGCGCTTCCCTGGACGCTCAAGTTCATCAACGGCTTTTTCATGGACCGCTATACCTTCCTGCCGATGGGGCGGCGGCGGGTATGGCTGTTGGGCGCGCAAGGCGCGATGATCGCTTTCCTTTTGGCCGCGATGGTTATCAATCCGGGCGTTTCCGATGTCGCAGTTCTTGGAGGTATCGGTTTCGCCGTGAACATGGCGACGACGTTCCAGGACGTGGCCGTCGATGGTCTTGCCGTTGACATTATGCCTGAGGACGAGCGCGCTCGTGGGAGTGGCATGATGTTTGGGGGCCAATCAATCGGAATCGCATCGGCAACGGCGCTGACCGGCTCGGTCATTGGAACTTATGGCGCACCTGCTGCCTTTGGCATCGTTGCCGCGCTCGTTGCGCTGCTGTGCCTCTACATAGTGTTGTTCAAGGAACGCGTTGGAGAACGCCGCCTGCCTTGGAGCAAGGGCGCGGCACATGAACGCAATCTCGACCTGCAGGCAAACTCCTGGTGGCCGATCCTGAAAAGCACGTTCAGCTCTCTGGCCAAAGCTCAAAGTATCCTCTGGGTCCCGGTGCTGTTCGGTCGCGGCATGCTTTATGGTGGGATGAGCGGTGCGACGCCGCTGATCGGATCCAATTATCTGGGGTGGAACGAGGCGGAGATATCTTCGTTGACGGCCCCTGCCGGAATTGTCGCAGGAATCCTGTGCCTGACATTGGGTGGCTGGCTGGGGGACCGCTATGGCGCGAAACGAACGGGAATTGGCTGGCTGCTGTTCCAGCTTGCCATGGTAGCAACGATGTACGCATTGGTTCCCTATTGGGACGATACCCGTCTGTTCATCGCTTTCGTCTATTGCTGGATTTCGCTTGATATGTTGCTGACGGTTTCGATCCAGCCCATCTCGATGCGACTATGCGACACGCGCGTCGCCGCAACGCAGTTTACAATCTATATGGCGCTCTCCAATTTCGGGATCACCTTTGGCGCTTTCATGTTGAGCCGGATTGATTCCCTGGGGGGACTGCCTTCGATCTTCCTCGTGGTTGGCTCGGGAATGCTGATGGCATTGATACTCCTGCTTACGGCCAGATATCCGCGCCGGCCTGAGCATTACGAGGCAGTCGCGGCCAAGCTGGCGCAAGGCGAGAGCGTGAGCCCTCGGATCGACTAGAGTTTGCTGAATTAAGCTCCGAACAGCACGGTTTCATCGCCATGCTTCCACGGCACGTATTTGCCCATCACGGCGGCAAAGAGATCGGACTCAAGATGGCTCGCGAGCCAGCGCTGCACATGCGGCAGGCATTGTGCATCGAACCAGGCCCGGTCGGCATTGGCAAATTGCCGCACGAAGGGAAAGGTCGCCATGTCGGCCAGCGTGCGATGTTCGCCGCAAAGCTGCGGCTGGTTGCTTAGCCGCACGTCCAGATCGCGCAGGACTTCGAGGCCTGCCGCACGGTGCTCCTCCGCATTGCTGCCATGCCGGGTGGAGTATTTGTAGCGGTCGAGATGGTGCTTGAACGGGCCGTCATTGCGCTCGATCAGCGCGTGCTCGTCGCCCGCGAGCCAGCCTTCGGGA
This sequence comes from Altererythrobacter sp., assembly GCF_050299635.1. Classification (NCBI taxonomy): domain Bacteria; kingdom Pseudomonadati; phylum Pseudomonadota; class Alphaproteobacteria; order Sphingomonadales; family Erythrobacteraceae; genus Altererythrobacter; species Altererythrobacter sp. Next base: position 5,500 of record NZ_JBNKWF010000030.1, on the reverse strand, counting down.
TCGTTCTGCGCCAGGGCCCAGCGCATGATGTCGATGCTCTCGTCGATCACCGTTCCACTGGGCAAGACGAGCACAGGAACCGTCGATTTTTCAGAGGCTTCGGAGAGTTCGGGCGGCTTGTCGGCCAGCTTGACTTCGCGCAGTTCGCAGCTCGTGCCGCTGATCCATAGCGCCATGCGCGCGCGCATCGCATAGGGGCACCGGCGAAAGCTGTAGAGGATCGGAAGCCCGGTCATTTCCCCTGAGAATGTGCGGCGTCGCGCTTGCGTGCCAGTTCTCTTTGGCGCTGGCGCTCGGCATAGCGGGCGCGTTGCACCTCGTCGCGCTCATCAATGCAATGCGGGCAAGAGATGCCTTCGACATAGGCGGGTGAGGCCTTGTCTTCCTCGCTGATCGGGCGGCGGCAGGCGCGGCACAGATCGTAATCGCCCGGCTCCAGTCCATGCCGCACGGTCACGCGCTCGTCGAAAACGAAGCATTCGCCGTCCCACAGGCTTTCTTCCTGCGGCATCTCTTCAAGATATTTCAGGATGCCGCCCTTGAGGTGATAGACTTCCTCGATCCCCTCCTTGCGCAGGAAGCTGGTCGATTTCTCGCAGCGAATCCCGCCGGTACAGAACATCGCCACCTTCTTGTGGCCTTCGAGCAGCTCGTCGCGATGGGCGCGGAACCATTCGGGAAATTCGCGGAAACTCTTGGTGTGCGGATCCACCGCGCCGCGAAAGGTGCCGGTCGCCACTTCGTAATCGTTGCGCGTGTCGATCACGACCGTGTCAGGGTCGGAAATCAGCGCGTTCCAGTCATGCGGATCGACATAGCGGCCCACGCTTGCAAGCGGATCGATATCCGGCTCGCCCATGGTCACGATCTCGCGCTTCAGCCGCACTTTCATCCGGTGGAAAGGCATAGTCTCGGCATGCGAGAACTTGACCTCCAGCCCGGCGCAACCGGGCAGGGCGCGGATATGCGCCAGCACTTGTGCGATGGCATTCTCGCTGCCCGCAATGGTGCCGTTGATCCCTTCGCTGGCGAGCAGCAGTGTGCCCTTGGTGCCGACTTCCTCGCACAGCGCAAGCAGCGGTTCGCGCAGCGCGACGTGATCCTCGAACGGCGTGAATTGATAGAGCGCCGCGACGGTGACGGGCATCTCGAGTTCCTTAATCCAGCTTCATCACCCAGTCATGGGTGTCTTCGACAGCGCCCTTCTGGATGCCGACGAGCTTTTCGCGGATTTTCATGGTGAGCTGGCCGGGGCCGCCCGCGCCAATGGTGAACTCGCCATCGGGGCCGGCCACCTTACCAACCGGAGTCACGACAGCGGCGGTGCCGCAGGCCATGGTCTCGATCAGCCTGCCGCTCGCCGCGTCCTCGCGCCACTGGTCGATCGAATACATTTCCTCGCTCACCTCCAGCCCCTCTTCGCGCAGCAGGGTGATGAGGCTGTTGCGAGTGATGCCGGGCAGGATCGTGCCGGTCAGCGGCGGGGTGATGACCCGTCCGTCATCGAACACGAAGAACAGGTTCATGCCGCCCAGTTCCTCAACCCATTTGTGCTCGGCGGCGTCGAGGAACAGAACCTGGTCATGCCCCTGCGCGAATGCCTTGCCGGTCGGGACCAGGCTGGCGGCGTAATTGCCGCCGCATTTGGCCGCGCCGGTGCCGCCTGGGGCCGCGCGGGTATATTCGGAGATCCAGATGCTCACCGCCTTGGCGCCGCCCTTGAAATAGCTGCCTGCCGGGCTGGCGATCACGAGGTATTTATACTGCTTGGCCGGTCGCACGCCCAGGAAGGCCTCGGTCGCGATCATGAACGGCCGCAGGTAGAGCGAGCCGCCTTCGACGGTCGGGAACCAGTCCTTGTCGGTATCGACCAGCAGCTTGACCGATTCGATGAACAGTTCTTCGGGCAGGGCGGGCATGGCCAGCCGCTCAGCCGATGCATTGAAGCGGCGCGCATTCTCTTCGGGCCGGAACAGCGCAAGACCGCCATCGACCTGCTTGTAGGCTTTCAGCCCTTCGAAGATTTCCTGCGCATAATGGAGCACGCTGGCCGCCGGATCGAGCGTCAACGGTTCGCGCGGGCCCACTTTGGCCGCGTGCCAGCCGCCTTTCGCTTCGTCATATTCGATCGTGACCATGTGATCGGAGAATAGCGTTCCGAAACCGGGGTTCTTCAACGCTTCGTCGCGCGCGGCAGCGTCCATCGGGGCGGGGTGGGTGATTTTCTCGAACTGCATGGGGTGCGCGCGTAATATGTGTTCCCGTTTTCCGCAAGCGAGAGTCACCTGTCTACGCCCTCAAGCGCCGGGCGCAGCCCATCCGCGCTACATGGCTTCCGCGCAATAAGGCGCGACGGGCGGTTGCCCTTGCGGCTTGCTGTTCGCTCGCCGTTTCACGCGCCTGCCACTAGGTCGCCGCAGCCAGAGCGCGACTGCGCGACGGCGGTCAGGCCGGAAGCCAAGCGAACGGAAGTGAGCGCTGGCGCTTGAGGCTCGACAAATAAATGAAAAGGGCGATCCAGCCCGTCGGAGGATCGCCCTTTCATGGTCAGCGGCGGGAAGTGCCGCTCACGAAGCCTCTAAGGGTAGTGGATGTTACCGATAGTGCCCCGCGCGGAAACTTGCCGACCTCTCTGCTGAACCATGAGACATCGGATCACCTCCTTTCGCGCTGTTAGAGCCAAAGTCCCCGTCTCCGGGGTAAAGACCGCGTTTCGCCGCTGATCTTGAGTACAATCTGATTCGTCTGCGCTGCAAAAACAAGGCTTGAAAAAAACTTATCCCACGTCAGAATAGTTTCTTGTGGCCCGTGAGATCGAAGATCGATTTCGCGGGCATTTTTATATTTCGCATTCGCATCTGCGAGCGTTGGCGCTTGAGGCGAAACAAATCACCTGCAATCCTCGATCACCCGGGTGATCTCCACCCAGGAAGGCACATAGAGCGCGGGCATGCCCTCTACCTCGATCGCAATGCGTCCTTTGGAAATTGCCATGGCGTCGAGCAGCGGATCGCTTGCCGGAAGGAAGGCGGAAACGAGCGTGCGGCCAGCCACGGGATTTGCAGTGAGGATGCGGTCTGTCGTCTCGGTGCGGATGCGCATCATGAGCGAACGAGTTGCGTCACTGCGGCGAGCGATTCCCACAACGCGCGTCTTGCGGTCGCACCGCATGACCACGAGATGGTCCGGGCCCTTGTCGCCGAACATGGCGAGTGTTTCACTCGACTCGCTGCCATAGCTCCAGTCGCCCGGTGTCTGAGGGGCATCGAGATAGTTCTCATGCGCTACGGGCTGGGCTGCGGCTGAGGTCGCGACCGCCATGCTCAATGCCAGCGCGCCGGATAGATATGCAATGACTGGTTTCATGAGGCTCTAATGCGCGCTAACGCCTTGCTCGTCCATGAGCAAGAAACGCCGTATCGACCAGATGTTAGTTGAACGTGGCCTGGTGGAGAGCCGGGCACGCGCGCAGGCGCTGATCATGGCCGGTCTGGTCTTTTCCGGCGAGACGAAGCTTGCCAAACCGGGCCATCAGCTTCCCGAAGACGCTCCGCTGGACGTGCGCGGGCGCGACCACCCCTGGGTCAGCCGCGGCGGGATCAAGCTCGCTCATGCGATCGAGCATTTTGGGCTCGATCCGGCGGGCGCAGTGGCGATGGATATCGGCAGTTCGACCGGCGGTTTCACCGATGTGCTGCTGCAAAAGGGCGCAGGGCATGTCTTTGCGGTCGATAGCGGGACCAACCAACTCGCGTGGAAACTGCGGCAGGATGACCGCGTGACCGTGCTTGAGCAAACCAGCGCGCGAATCCTCACCACGGAACAGATCGATCGGCCCTGCAACTGGGTTGTGTGCGATGCGAGCTTTATCGGCCTTGCCAAGGTGCTCGAGCGCCCGCTTGAACTGGCTGCGCCGCAGTGCCGATTGGTCGCGCTGATAAAGCCGCAGTTCGAAGTGGGGCGAGAGGAAGTGGGCAAGGGCGGGGTGGTGCGCGACCCGGCGCTGCACCGGCGCGTCTGCGATGAAGTGCGCGAATGGCTGGAGATTGGCGGCTGGCAGGTCGAGGGAATCGTGGAAAGTCCGATCAAGGGCCCTGAAGGCAATGTCGAATTTCTCGTCAGCGCCACACGCGGCTGAATCCGTTTTTCCCACAAGATCGGCCTGTCCTGTATCGGTACTCGGAATTGCCGCCCCCTTGCGCGGCGTGCGTCGCGCGGTCAATTAACCGATAAAGCGAATCGGCTAACAACCAGCGCGAGGGAAATTGATGAACGTAATTGCGTCACGCGAACAGCTCAGGGCGAGTTTCATTCGCTGGTCGCTTTTTACAGTTCCGCTGATTTTGCTGCTCGGGTTTCTGTCGGCTCAACTCGGTAGCCCCGAAAGTTACTGGTATCAGGACCTGGTCAAGCCGGAGTTCAATCCCGAGCCGATCGTGTTCAGGATTGTCTGGCCAATACTCTTCATCATGATCGGGCTGGCGCTGGCGATGGTCTGCAGCGCCTGGGGCGCGCGTGGTCGCGGCATCGCGATCGGGCTGTTTGTGCTGCATTTTCTGCTGAATATGGCGTGGACGCCGGTGTTCTTCGGCAATCAGGACATTCAGGGCGGGTTGATCGTCATAGGCCTGGCCGATGTGACTTTGCTTGCCCTGCTATGGGCCTTCTGGCGCGTAAGACGTTCGGCTGGCCTGATGCTGCTGCCCTACCTGGCATGGTTGCTGTTCGCCACGCTGCTGAACTTCCAGTTCCTGCAGCTCAATCCCGATGGGGGGCAATCTTCCACCAGCGGCGCGACTCAACGGATCGAATTGTAAGTTCGCGCTTGCCCTTGGGGTGGAGCATCTCCAAATAGCGAATATGCAAAGCAAGAACCCTCTCATCTCCGATTTCGCCAAGCTGGCGAACAGTGCCGCCGGTACTTTCGCCGGCATGACCCGCGAAGCGCGTGAAAGCGCGCGTGAACGGATGAAGGAAGCGCTGGGCGGGATGGATTTCGTCAGCCGGGAAGAGTTCGAAACGGTCAAGCTGATGGCTGCCAGGGCGCGTGAGGAAAATGAAGCGCTCAAGGAACGTATCGCCGAGCTGGAATCGAAGCTGACGTAAGCGGCGGGCTGCCCATGCAGCTGCGCGCTCCTGCCATACTTATCGCATCGCGCCACCATGGCGAGACGGCGGCCATTGCGCGCCTGCTGACACAGGAGCATGGCCTCATAGCGGGCTATGTTGCGGGCGGGAGGGGGCGGCAGCTCAGGCCCGTAATGATACCGGGCAACCGCGTGGAAGTGGAACTGCGCGCCAGGTCCGAAAGCCAGCTGCCTTTCGCAAAGCTGGAGCTGGTCGAAAGCCGTGGCCAGTGGATGACGGAGCCGCTTCCCGCCGCCGCGATTGGCTGGGCCTGCGCGCTTACTGCCACCGCTCTGCCCGAACGCAATCCCTATCCCGCGCTCTATCACGCGCTTGATGCGCTGCTCTCTGCCGTCTGTCAGGCGCCATCGGC